>CAUCYJ010000021.1:0-19041 GCA_958446945.1 uncultured Lachnospiraceae bacterium
GAAAGTAATCATTTCCGCTTCAGGTATGTGTGAAGCAGGTCGGATTCGTCATCATTTGAAACATAATCTCTGGAGAAAAGAGAATACGATTCTGTTCGTTGGATATCAGGCAGTAGGAACGCTTGGACGTAAGCTCCTTGAGGGAGCCCAGGTTGTGAAGCTCTTTGGAGAGACGATCGAGGTTCATGCGAGGATCGAATCTCTTCGCGGTATCAGTGGTCACGCAGATATGAATGGACTGCTTGGATGGCTTGATGGATTTGAAAAGAAACCGGAGCAGGTATTTGTAGTACATGGCGAGGATCAGGTTACAGATTCATTTGCTCAGACGATTACGGACAGATTTGGGATTCCGGCATTTGCACCGTATTCCGGCGGAATGGTAGATCTCGCTTCCGGAAAGATTCTGACAGAAGGCGTAAAACAACCGAAGAAGAGTGTTGAGAAGCCGTCTACTGCAAGAGCACGCAGTGCATTTGAACGTGTCATTGCAGCTGCAAGACGCCTCATGAATGTTGTTTTGAAGAATGAGGGACTTGCCAATAAAGATCTGGCGAAGTTTGAATCCCAGATTCATAATCTGGCTGATAAATGGGACAGAGATGATGTGGATCTGTAAAGAAATAAGATTAGAAGAGTTTGTCAAGGTCTATTAATTTTTATATTTTCCTTAGAATTGTATAGAAGCGCCGGTATAGGTGAAGAATCTTAGAAAGAAATCTTTCTAGGAGGATACTAGCATGGCGCTAAATAAAGTGGAAATATGCGGTGTCAATACGTCAAGTCTGCCGCTGCTAAAAGAGGAAGAAAAAGACGCTTTGTTTGAGCGGATTAAGGCAGGAGATGAAGAGGCAAAGGAAGAATATATCCGCGGGAATCTCAGACTGGTTCTGAGTGTAATTAAGCGTTTCTCCGGCAGCAATGAAAATGCGGACGATTTGTTTCAGATTGGTTGTATTGGACTGATTAAGGCAGTAAATAATTTTAATACAGAACTGGATGTAAAGTTTTCTACTTATGCGGTTCCAATGATTATCGGAGAAATCCGCAGATATATGAGAGATAATAATTCAATCCGTGTCAGCCGCTCTCTCAGAGACACTGCTTACAAAGCAATTTATGCGAAAGAAGGCTATGTGAAGAGAAATTTAAAAGAACCGACGATTCAGGAAATAGCGGAAGAGATTGGAATTTCGAAAGAAGATATTGTATTTGCGCTTGATGCGATCCAAAGTCCTGTCAGCCTGCAGGAGCCAGTATATAATGACAGTGGTGATGCAGTCTATGTGATGGATCAGATCAGTGATAAAAAAAACCGAGAGGAAAATTGGATAGAAGAGTTGTCGCTCCAGGCGGCAATGAACCGTTTGAATCCGCGGGAGCGTTATATTATTGAGCTTCGTTTTTTCCATGGGCGAACTCAGATGGAAGTAGCGGAGGATATTCACATTTCCCAGGCGCAGGTCAGTCGTCTGGAAAAGAATGCGCTGAGAACAATGAAGCATTATTTGGAGTAGCTGAATTTGTAAGCGCATACAGGAATAAAAAATGCAGCCCCTGCATATACTGTAATGTAAGGGGTTGATAGAAAGCATGTGTGCGGAAAAAAGAAAACGGTTCTTGAAAAAAGCAGGAATTGCAGTGATAATCTTATTGAGCATCATCGTGCAGACGGCAAGCTCGGCAATGTTTTAATGCCGGGTCTGCCGTTTTTCATTGCAAGTAAAGCCTGAGCGTGCTATCATGTTTCCGAAAGGATGTGACAGGAATGAATGTGTGTATATTTGACCTGGATGGAACGCTGACAGATACACTGGAATCGCTTGTATATGCGACGAATCAGACGTTGGAAAACTTAGGACTGAATCCGATTACAGTAGAGCAATGCCGGATGTTTGTAGGAAACGGTGCGAGAAAACTAGTAATGGCTGCACTGGAAGCAAGTGGAGACGGAGAACTTACATATATGGAAGAAGCAATGAAATTGTATCTAAAGATATTTTCCGAGAATTGCCTTTATCATGTGAAGCCGTATGAAGGAATTTTAGAATTACTAAAAAATCTGCAGGAGAGAGGAATACGTCTTGCAGTACATTCGAATAAACCGCATGAACAGGCAGTAGATGTTGTGAGAAATATTTTTGGAGACGGAATTTTTGATATTGTACAAGGGCAGGAGGAAGGTCTTGCACGAAAGCCTGATCCGGCAGGAGTTGTACGAATTGCAGGACAGATGGGCGTGGATATCAAGGACTGTATTTACATTGGAGATTCGGAAGTAGATATTCAGACCGGGGCAAATGCAGGTATTCCGGCAGTCGGAGCAGCATGGGGATTTCGCGGCAGAACGCTTCTTTCTGAGGCAGGAGCAAAAATAATAATTGACAGACCGGAAGAATTGCTGCATTATGTTTAATATAGGACATATGAGGAGGAGAGACAATGTACGAATATGATGAAGAATGTTTAAGAGTATTCTTAAAGAAACAGGCACAGTTATTTGACGAACCGGTGGCAGAGACACTTGAGGAAGCAGAAGCGTTTCTGGAAGATTGTATGGCTGTTGTCGTAGATTCTGTGAAGGAAGTGAAAGAATACCTTGATGAAGCAGGAATGGATGTGGACGGTATGAGCGATGAAGAGATCGAAGAAGCATCCGAAGTATTCGCATTATCTGACGGACGTTATCTGATCGTAGAAGGATAACAGAAGAATCCAGAAAGTCCGGATTCGGACGACAGGAAAGAAGCCACAGTTTTATGATGCTGTGGCTTTTTTCAATGCTGTCTCGATGGCATCTAAAATGATGCGGGAAGTGTACGGATTATCTTCGGAGCAGGAAATGTTTTCAAGGGATTGTTTTTCGCAGATCTGTTCTGCAATTTCTTCAATAGTTGGCTGGATGAGAGGAAACATAGTAGTGACGGCTTCACTCAGATTGACAAAGCGAATGGAGTTGATTTTATTTTTATCAACAGTAACTTCGACTTCCAGTTCCATATTGTTTAAAGTAATCCCAGAAGTATACACTCCTGGCACATAGGAGGCGCTTTTGGAGGCGTCTTTTTTGTGACCGGAACCGAACATAAAAATGAGAAAAAGGATGAGAAGAACTGTCAAAACAGCGAAAATGACAGTGTAGATAATTTCCTTCATATGAAGTACAACGATTTTAGTTTTTGAATTCATACAGGCCTCCTGATTCATGAAAAATTCTGCTATTGTTTTTAATAATATATGAGACAGCGCAGAAAAGTATTCATAATCATAGGCTTAGAAATAGATTAAGAAAAGAGAGGAAGATATAATATGTTTATTATTGTAGGACTTGGAAACCCTGGAAAAGAATATGAAGGTACAAGACATAATGCGGGATTTGATGTCATAGACAGACTGGCAGATCAATATCATATTTCTGTAGAGGAGCGTAAGCACAGAGCTTTCTGCGGGAAGGGTGTGATCGGAGGACAGAAGGTAGTTCTTGTGAAGCCGCAGACATACATGAATCTTAGTGGAGAGAGTGTAAGGAGTATTGTAGATTACTATAAGATTGATGAAGAAAGTGAGCTGCTTGTAATCTTTGATGATATCAGTCTTGATGTAGGACAGATCCGTATCCGGAAAAAAGGAAGCGCTGGAGGGCATAATGGGATTAAAAATATTATTGCCCAGCTTGGGACAACGGAGTTTCAGCGAATTAAAGTCGGAGTTGGTGAGAAGCCAAAACACTATGATCTGGCAGATTATGTGCTTGGACATTTTTCAAAAGGGGAACGGGAAATTATGGAAGAGGGCTATGAGAGAGCAGTAAAAGCAGCAGAACTGATCGTAGCCGGATCGATTGAAGAAGCAATGAATGAATATAACAAAAAAGTTGTTGTAAAGGAGTCTTAAGATGAAGGCTTTTGTAGAGCCGCTCTATGAGTTGGCAGAATTTGAGGAAATTAGAAAAAAGAGTAAGACAGACGGTGGAATGTTACTTCTTTCTGGTTGTGTTACTTCTCAGAAGGCACATATGATGTATGCACTGAGTGAAGGATTCCGCCACAAATTAATCATCTGTGCCAGTGAATCTAAGGCGAAGGAGATTTTTGAGGAATATCGGTTTCTTGATTCAGATATTTACTATTATCCGGCGAAGGATCTTCTCTTTTACCAGGCAGATATCCGAGGAAAAGAACTCATCCGGGAGAGAATGGAAGTGCTTCAGGCATGGATGGAAGAGGAACAGCTGACAGTTGTTACAAGTTTTGACAGTTTTATGGATTCTCTGATTCCACCGGAAGAGATGAAGAAGCGAGTGATTCGGATTGGGGCAGCAGATGAGCTGGATCTTCAGAGTATGGAAGAGTGCCTTGTAAGATTCGGATATGACAGGGAAGTGCAGATTGAGGCTCCGGGACAGTTCGCAGTGCGCGGAGGGATTCTTGATATTTATCCATTGACAGAGGAAGTACCAATTCGTATTGAATTGTGGGGAGATGAAGTGGATTCTATCCGTACTTTTGATGTGGAAAGCCAGCGTTCTATCGAGAATCTGGAAGAGGTTCTGATCTATCCGGCAACAGAGTTTCCAGAAGAAGATGCAAAAAGAAAGTCATTTCTTGAGTATTTTGATGCGAAAGATACGATTTTGTTTCTTGATGAGCCATCGAGATTACTAGAAAAGGGAAATGCAGTGGAGGAAGAGTTTGTTCAGGCTCAGACCAATCGATTTGAGAGCGGTTATCATGTATCAGAAGAAGAAATGAAACTCTTTTCAGTAAAAGAGATTGTAAAGAAGATGAATGTATTTTCGATGATAGGATTCTCTATGTTGGATACAAGGAATCCGGAATTTCAGATTAAAGACAGTTATCTTCTGACTACAAAGGGGGTAAATCCTTATAACAATAGCTTTGAGACGTTGACAAGAGATCTGAAGCGGCTCAAACGAAGCGGCTACCGGGTAATTCTTTTGTCGGGTTCCAGGACGAGGGCAAAACGTCTTGCGGAGGATCTGAGAGACTATGATCTGAGCAGTTTCTACAGTGAAGATCAGGAACGAGAAGTAGGTGCGGGAGAGATTATGGTGTCTTATGGCCATGTGACGGAAGGATATGAGTATCCGATGCTGAAATTCATGGTCATTTCAGAGACAGACATTTTCGGAAAAAAGAAAAAGAAACGAAAACGTAAGACGTATGACGGACAGCGGATACAGAGCTTCTCAGAATTAAAGATTGGGGACTATGTGGTACATGAAACACATGGACTTGGAATTTATCAGGGAATTGAGAAGATGGAAGTGGATCGGGTAGCAAAAGATTATATTAAAATTGCCTATGCGGCGGGAGGAAATCTTTATATTCCCGCAACACAGCTTGATCTGATCCAAAAGTATGCCAGTGCAGATGCAAAAACGCCGAAGTTAAATAAGCTCGGCGGAACAGAGTGGAAAAAGACAAAAGCCCGTGTGCGAAGTGCTGTGCGGGATATTGCGAAAGATTTAGTAGAGCTTTACGCTGCAAGACAAAAGGAGCAGGGATTCCAGTATGGTCCGGATACAATCTGGCAGCAGGAATTTGAAGAAATGTTCCCGTTTGAGGAGACGGATGATCAGCTGGCAGCGATCGCAGCTACGAAGGAGGACATGGAAAGTACAAAGATTATGGATCGCCTTGTCTGCGGAGATGTGGGATACGGAAAGACGGAAATTGCAATCCGGGCAGCATTTAAAGCAGTGCAGGAAAGTAAACAGGTTGTATATCTTGTTCCAACAACGATCCTGGCTCAGCAGCATTATAATACCTTTTTGCAGAGAATGAAAGAATTCCCGGTACGGGTAGACCTGCTCTGCCGTTTCCGAACAAGTGCTCAGCAGAAAAAAACGATAGAAGATACGAAAAAAGGACTGGTAGACATTTTGATCGGAACACATCGCCTTTTGAGCGATGATATCGTGTATAAGGATCTGGGGCTGTTAATTATTGATGAGGAGCAGCGATTTGGGGTACAGCATAAGGAAAAGATCAAAAAATTAAAAGAAAACGTGGACGTATTGACATTAACGGCGACCCCGATACCGCGTACGCTTCATATGAGTCTGATCGGAATTAGAGATATGAGTGTTCTCGAAGAAGCACCAATGGATCGGATGCCGATTCAGACGTATGTAATGGAATATAGTGATGAGATGGTGCGTGAGGCGATTGAACGTGAGATTTCCAGGGGCGGACAAGTATATTATGTATACAATCGCGTTAATGATATTGAAGAGATTACAGATCGGATCAGGAAACTTGTTCCGGATGCGGTCGTAGAATATGCTCACGGGCAAATGCGGGAACATCAATTGGAAAAAATTATGTTTGAATTTATTAATGGTGAGATTGATGTGCTTATTTCCACAACAATCATTGAAACCGGACTTGATATTTCCAATGCCAATACAATGATTATTCATGATGCAGACCGTTTCGGTCTGTCACAGCTTTATCAGCTTCGCGGCAGAGTAGGACGTTCTAACAGAATGGCGTATGCATTTCTTCTCTATAAACGTGATAAGCTGCTGAAAGAAGTGGCAGAGAAAAGACTGGCGGCAATTCGTGAGTTTACTGATCTTGGTTCCGGATTTAAGATTGCGATGCGTGATCTGGAGATTAGAGGCGCGGGTAATCTGCTTGGAGCGGAACAGCATGGGCATATGGAGGCGGTGGGATATGATCTGTACTGCAAGATGCTGAATGAGGCGGTGAAACATCTGAAAGGAGAGCGGGAAGAGGAAGAAGATTTTGTGACAACACTGGATCTGAATATCGATGCGTTCATTCCTTCATCTTATATTGCAAATGAATATCAGAAACTTGATATTTATAAGAGGATCGCAGCAATCGAATCAGAAGAAGAAATGGATGATATGATTGAGGAGCTAATTGATCGTTTTGGGGATATTCCGAGAAAGGTACAGAAACTTTTGAATGTGGCGCTTTTGAAATCCCTTGCTCACAGCGCTTATGTGGCAGCAGTAGAACAAAAGGGAGATGTATTTCAGTTTACAATGTACGAAAAAGCGAAAGTGAATGCACAGCAGATTCCGGTACTTTTACAGAAATATAAAGGAGAGCTGCAGTTTAAGATAGAGACGCCGCCATACTTTACTTATGAGAAGAAACGTAAGAATAAGGTGGAGAAAGATGAAGATATCCTTCAGCTTGTGAAACAGATTTTGACTGATATTAAAAGTCTTTCTTTTGGCTGGCAGAAACAATAATTTACAAAAGTAGGAGAAGCGTTTCCGGGGGACTTAAAACGTGAAAAATTTGTGATAAGCATTGATACTCATAAGAAAAAGGGCTATAATAGGATAGCTATCAAGTATCAGGAGGAAGAAGATGAAAGGCTTAAAGAAAAGAGTAGCAGCACTTGCGGCGGCAGCAGCGCTGGCGGTTTCAGGTGTTACTGGCTGCGGGACAGTGAATGCAGATAAAGTTATTGCAAAAGTAGACGATACAGAAATCACAATGGGACTTTTAAATTTCTATGTGCGCTATCAACAGGGTGTTTATGAGACAAATTATGCACAGATGATGGGCGGCATTGATGCGATGTGGTCTGCAGAAGTCGGTGAAGGGAAAACATATGAGCAGTCTATGAAGGAGACATCGATAGAGCTGCTGAAACAGATGTGTGTTTTGGAAGATCATATGGACGAATATGAGATTACTCTGACAGAAGAGGAGAAGGCAAAGATTAAGCAAGCTGTCGAAGATTTTGTAAAAGCCAATAAAGAAGAGGAACTAGAGGCGATTTCAGGAGATGCGGAGACAGTGGAACGCCTTCTTACCCTTATGACGGAGCAAAAGAAGATGCATGACGCAATTACTGCAAAAGCAGATATGGAAGTTTCTGATGATGAGGCAAGACGCAAAGGAATGCAGTATGTACTTTTCTCTTTTACAAAGACAAAAGATGATGGAACAACTGAGACAATGACAGCGGAAGAGAAAAAGGAGCTGAAGAAAGAAGCGGAAGCATTTGCAAAGAGTGTCAAAAATGAAAAAGACTTTGAGGCATTTGCGGAGAAAAACGGATATTCAGCAGTAGATTCTTCGTTCGGAGAGGGTACGACAGCGCCGACAGAAGATATGGTAAAACAGTTGAATGAATTAAAAGTGGGCGGAACAACAGATGTATTTGAGTCAGACAACGGTTACTATGTTGGACGTGTAACAAGTGAACTTGATCGGGACGCAACAGATCAGCGAAAAGAAACCATTATACAGGAACGTAAGCAGGAGAAATTCAAAGAAGTATACGAAGGCTGGGAGAAAGAAGCTGACATTACAGAAGATAAGAAGCTTTTGGAGAAGCTTGACTTTGAGAAACAGGGAGTAACGCTTAAGACGGAAGAGGCGGATGCGGAAAATAAAGACGCAGACAGTGCAGATACCGGAAGCGCTGAGGATAGTACAGACACGACAGAAGAATAGAAAACAAAATATGTTTATGAATGGGACTATGAGAAATCATAGTCCTTTTTTGTTATCTAAAGAAAATCATCAGAAATTCAGACTAAATATTTAAAAAGTCTTAATAATTCCATTCATAGATTTTAATTTTGCTCCTGTATGATAAAAGCAGATTAGAAAAGAAGACAAAAGAAGAAAAATGACAGCAATGGGAGGATGAGTCATGGAGAAAAAAGGATTTAGAAGGGCAGTAAATGTAGTTACGATATTATGTACGGCAGCTATGATTTCATTCGTTATCTATGGATTGAAAAGTGGAATTTTTACAAATAGAACGATGATGGAAGAACTGGTAAGCCGGGGAGGTATATGGGGACCGATTACTTTTATGATTATTCAAATGGTACAGGTAGTTGTCCCGGTCATTCCAGGAGGAATTACATGTGCAGTGGGAGTAGTTGTGTTTGGTCCATGGTACGGACTGCTTTATAACTATATTGGTATTGTGGCAGGTTCCTGTATTAATTTTTATTTGGCACGTCGATATGGTCAATGTCTTGTGAAATTTTTTGTGAAGGAAGAAACATACAACAAATATATTACATGGCTGGAAAAGGGAAAAAAATTCGATAAATTTTTTGCTGCTGCAATTTTCTTCCCATGTGCGCCAGATGATGTACTCTGCATGATTGCAGGTTTAACAAAAATGTCATGGAAGAAATTTTCTGCGATTATCCTGCTTGGAAAGCCGGCTTCGATTGCAGCATACAGCATGGCGCTTGTTTATGCAGGAGGATTTTTATCAGGCTTACTTGGGTAGTGTCAGAAGGAAGAGAGGAAAAAGGTATGAAAATTTTAATTACAAGTGATTTATTTGAGGCAACCATTAACGGTGTTGTTACATCTGTAAAAAATCTGGAGCGGGAACTGACAGCCCAGGGGCATGAAGTAAAAATTCTGACAGTATCCAATAGCTGCGTTTCTTACCAGAAAGAAAATGTGTACTATATTATGTCTGTGCCGTCCGGCATTTATCCGGATATCCGGATTCCAGTGTCGAGGGGAAATGAATATGTGCGGGAGTTGATTGCATGGAAACCGGATGTGATCCACAGCCAGTGTGAATTTTTTACTTTTGGGTATGCGAAACGAATTGCCAAGGAGACCTGTGCAGTGCTGCTTCATACATATCACACATTATATGAACAATATACGGAATATATTCCGATAGGAAAATCGATTGGCCGCGCAGCTCTTGGGAACTGGATGCGGATGCGATTAAAGCCGGTGAATATGATTATTGCACCTACAAAAAAAGTCGAGAAAATGCTGCGGGAATATGAAATGGAGCAGGATATTACAGTTATTCCATCTGGAATAGAAATACAAAAGTTTATGGAGAAAGAAAATGATATCGTTTCAAAGGAGATTCGTGAGAAGTACGGGATTGAAGAAGAGAAGAAAGTGATTTTAAGTCTTGGACGGCTTGGATTTGAGAAGCGGATTGAAGAACTGCTCTTCGGAATGCAGGAGATTTTGAAGACGAGGAAAGATGTGATTCTGATGATCGTGGGAGGCGGACCGGCGAGAGAGAGCCTTGAGAAAACAGCAAGGGAGCTTGGAATTGAAGCATCCGTGCGGTTTACAGGAATGGTTTTACCGGAGGAAACGAAAGACTACTATCAGATGGCAGATATTTTTGCATGTGCTTCCACAAGCGAGACACAGGGACTTACTTATATTGAAGCGATGGCAAGCGGTCTTCCTCTTGTCTGCAGGAAAGACGATTGTCTGGATGGTGTGCTGGAAGAGGGAGAAAATGGATTTGCTTATGAGACACTGGAAGAATTTGCGGCAGGGATTGTGACGCTGCTTGATCGGGAAAACGTATATGAAAATGCAGTCAGAAGAAGCCGTCAGATTGCAGAGGAATTTGGAACAAAGCGGTTCGGAGCAAGGGTAGAGAGCTGTTATTATCACACGTTATTGAAAAGAAGGTATGAGGAATATGAAAGTTTTGTTATATGCAAAGAACAGGCAGGTCGTTTTAAAGAGCGGTGTTGGGCGCGCTATGGTCATGCAAGAAGAATCTCTTAGGAAAAATGGCGCCAGTGTGACAATGGATCCGTCAGATTCGTATGATATTGTACATATTAATACTATTTTTCCAAGTGATTACCGAATGGCGAAACGGGCAAAACGGCAAGGAAAAAAAGTAGTCTATCATGCACATTCTACGGAGGAAGATTTTCGAAATTCATTTATTGGATCGAATGTGCTTTCACCATTGTTTCGAAAGTGGATTACAAAATGTTATAAGACCGGGGATTTAGTTTTGACACCGACAGAATACTCCAAGTCGTTGTTGAAAGTATATGGGATTGATAATGAAATTGAAGCGATATCTAATGGAGTAGATACGAGTCTTTTTCAGAAAAATGAAGCTGCAAGAATTTTGTTTCGTAGAAAATACGGATTTGGAGCAGAAGAAAAACTGATTATGTCAGTAGGACTTTATTTTGAGCGGAAAGGAATTCTGGATTTTGTGGCTCTGGCAGAACAGATGCCGGAGTATCAGTTTCTCTGGTTTGGGTATACACCGGATAGCCAGATTCCGAAAAAAGTAAGGGAAGCTGTCCATAAGAAGCTGTCGAATCTGCATTTTATGGGATATCTGCCGAAGGAAGAACTGCAGATGGCATACAGCAGCTGCGATTTGTTCTTCTTTCCGTCTTATGAAGAGACAGAGGGAATTGTTGTTTTGGAGGCGCTGGCATCTGAGATCCCGGTACTTTTAAGGACGATCCCGGTGTATGATGACTGGCTGATCAATGGAAAGGATGTCTATAAAGGAACGAATCTAAAAGATTTTCGGGAAAAGATTCCTGAGATTCTGAATGGAACCCTACCGGATCTGACACAGCAGGGCCGGAAATGTGCCGAAGAGCGGGATGTGATGTGTCAGGCAAAGAAATTATATCATTTCTATGAGAAACTCAATGCAGATCGGGAAAGAGAAAGCGAAGCCCGGGAGGTTTGTCTGAAACAGAATTGTCATAAGAATGTGGAATTATCGTAAAAAATATATTGCAATAAAAAGGGACAGCATTCATTCGTGGAAAATGCTGTCCTAAATATTATTACTGGAAATAAGACATTAGAATTTCGTTCACAAGCTTGCCATCTGCTTTGCCTTTGACTTTTGGCATCAGGACTTTCATAATCTTGCCTTTGTCTTTCGCGGTCGGAGCTTCTATCTGAACTTCCTGTAATGTCTCGTCAATGATCTGACGAATCTCAGCTTTGTCCATCATCTTTGGAGCAAACTGTTCAAGCACCTGGATGCGCTGTCTGCATTCGTTGATGATGTCTGTCCGGTCTTCAGGAGTTAATTCTAAAGTTTCTTTTGTTTGCTTGATCTCTTTTAATACTACCTGGATTTCTTCCTCTTCCGTCAGATCTGCACGCTTGTCAATAGCTTTGTTCTTAAGGGCAGATAAGAGAAGAGAAAGGGATTCCTTTGTCTCTTTATCACTTGCCTTCATCGCTGCTACCATAGCACTTCTTACTTTATCTGTCATACTCATGATGTATTCCTCCTAACATTTTTGAATAGTTTTATTATACACAAAAGTCAGGCAGAATACCAGAGAGAAGATTGTATTTCCAAAGAGAGTTTTGTATAATAAATAAAGAATGCCTTACAGGAGAAAGAACATGAAAGAACATATTTTAATTGTAGATGATGAGAAGGAGATTGCTGATCTTCTGGAGCTGTATCTTGGTAATGACGGGTTTGTAATCCACAAATTCTATAACGGAGCAGATGCACTTGAATGTATTCGCACAATGGAGCTTGATCTGGCAATTTTAGATGTGATGTTGCCAGATATTGATGGTTTTCGAATTTGCCAGAAGATCCGCGAGGAACATTTTTATCCGGTCATTATGCTGACGGCGAAGGTGGCAGATGCGGATAAGATTATGGGGCTGACGATCGGTGCAGATGATTATATTCTGAAACCATTCAATCCGTTGGAAGTGATTGCGCGAGTGAAGACTCAGCTTCGCCGGTATAAGAGGTATAATCAGGCAGAACAGTCCAAACAAACAGAAGAGCGGGAGCAGGAGTATGATATTCGTGGATTATTGATTAATAAAGAAACGCATAAGTGTACACTGTATGGAAAAGAAGTGCCGCTGACGCCGCTGGAATTTGAAATTCTCTGGTACCTTTGTGAACATCGCGGGAAAGTAGTGGCGTCTGAAGAATTGTTTGAAGCAATCTGGGGCGAAAAATATTATGACAATAACAATACGGTTATGGCGCATATCGGAAGAATCAGGGAGAAACTGCATGAACCGGCGCGGAATCCGAAGTTTATAAAAACTGTGTGGGGAGTGGGGTATCAGATTGAGTAAGAAAGAAAGTAATACAGTACGTCAGTCGGTCTATCGGATTTTCCGAAGATATCTGCTGAAATTAATTGCAGGGATGATAGGATTTCCGATTTTGATGTTTGTTGGTTATCTTATTATGATGGCAGTGGTTTCTTCAATTACATGGTATCCGGGTCCGCTGTACGATTTCCTGAAATGGATTGAAATGCGGATTGAACTGTTTTTTATTTTATGCATGATGGTAGGATATCTGCTCATGGTATTGTGGTATTTACGGAAACCGTTTCAATATCTGATCGATGTACTTACAGGTGTGGAGAGTATTTACAAAGAGCAGGGAGAGATGATTGAGCTGTCTCCGGATCTGCGAGATGCAGAAATGCATTTGAATAAAGTAAAGTCTGCTGTAGAACGAAATGCCAGAGCGGCAAAAGAGGCAGAACAGAGGAAGAATGACTTAATCGTTTATCTGGCCCATGATTTAAAAACACCGCTCACTTCTGTAATCGGTTATTTGACTCTGCTGCGGGATGAACAGCAGATTTCGGAAGAGCTAAGAGAGAAATATTTATCTATTACGCTTGAGAAAGCCGAGCGGCTTGAGGATCTTATCAATGAATTTTTTGAGATTACAAGATTTAATTTGTCCAATCTTACGCTTGAGAAAAGCCGTGTGAATCTGACACGGATGCTTGAGCAGCTGATATTTGAATTTCAGCCTATGTTAGATGAGAAAAATTTGACATGCCGGCTTGATGCACCGAGAGATGTGATGATCGTCTGCGATGCCGGGAAACTGCAGCGTGTATTTGACAATCTGCTGCGAAATGCAGTCAACTACAGTTATGAAGATGAAGAAATCGTATTTTCGGTAAACTACGCTAAAGATCAGAAAGGAATGCTTTGCATTACCTGTACAAACCGTGGTGTAACGATCCCACCGGAGAAGCTGTCAAGAATTTTTGAACAATTCTATCGGCTGGACACTGCAAGGACGACGAAGAGCGGAGGTGCCGGTCTCGGTCTTGCGATTGCCAAAGAGATTGTGGAACTGCATGGCGGAACAATCACAGCCTACAGCGCTGAGGAAGTGATTCGGTTTGAGATTCAGCTGCCTTGCGGTGAAACCGGAAGCTTCGGAGCATCTTCATAAAATCTAAAGAATTTGCGGAGAAATTTGTATTATATCTGTGAGGAGAAACGAAAAATTGACCTCTTTACTTTTGATAAAATCATGTTATCAAAAGTAAGGAGGTTTTTATTTTATGAAAATAGCAGTATTATTCGGAGGCTGTTCTACAGAATATCCGGTTTCATTACAGTCTGCACATGCAGTACTTAGTCATTTAGATGAAAAAACATATGAGGTGATCCGAATCGGGATCACAAGAGAGGGAAAATGGTATCGATATTCCGGAGCTTTGGACAGACTGTTGGATGATAGTTGGCATGAGCAGGAAGAGGAGTTATGCCAGGCAGTCATATCTCCGGACAGAAGTCATCATGGTGTGCTGGAATGGAGAGACGGAAAAATGCAGGTGATAAAAATTGACGCTGCATTTCCGATGCTTCACGGAAAAAATGGGGAAGACGGAACGGTACAGGGGCTTCTGGAGCTTGCAGGAATTCCGGTGATAGGATGCGGCATGCTGGCCTCGGCAATTTGTATGGATAAAGACAGAGCACATTGTCTGGCAGAAGAGGCAGGCATTCGCGCACCAAAGGCAGTTGTGATTTCGAAAGCACAGTGGCTGGAAGCAAAGCACGAATCAGAACTTCTTTTGAAAATCAAAGAGCAGATCCGGGAGATCAGCTATCCTGTTTTTGTGAAACCAGTTCGTGCAGGATCTTCTTTTGGAATTACAAAAGTTTATAAAGAAACGGAATTGTTTGATGCAATGGAAAATGCTTTCACACATGACAGCGAAGTGATTGTAGAAGAGACGATTGCAGGGTTTGAAGTAGGATGTGCAGTTCTCGGAACCGAAGAACTTCTGACAGGACGTGCAGATGAGATTGAGCTGACGGAAGGATTTTTTGATTATACAGAAAAATATACATTAAAGACATCTAAGATCCATATGCCGGCAAGAATTGATGAGGAGACGGAGCGTAAAATACAGGAAACGGCAAAGCGGATCTATCGGGCGCTTGGATGCAGCGGGTTTGCCAGAGTCGATATGTTTCTGACACCGGAGCGTGAACTTATCTTTAATGAGGTCAATACGATTCCGGGATTTACGTCTCATAGCCGTTATCCGAACATGATGAAAGGAATCGGGATGGGATTTGCAGAGATTCTTGACAAATTGATTCAGGTATCTGTCAAATGCCGGTAAGGAGGATGTGATGAGAGAAGTGTGTTTTCGAAAAGAGGATGTGTACCGTGGAGATCTGATTCTTGTAAATGAAGATTTTGCTTTGAAAAGGAAAAATGCAGTACAGCGCCTTGTTCCGGCAGACAGCAGATATCCGGAAGTTTTGCTTGGGAACAGAGCGGCTTCGATGCTTGCATGTCTTATTCGGGAGATTTGCGGAGAAGCAGAAATCATTCCCGTCAGCGGTTACCGCTCATTTGAAGAGCAGACAAAGATTTATGAAGACGCGCTGCTGGAACATGGAGAAAGCTTTACAAGAAAGTATGTGGCGCTTCCGGATCACAGTGAGCATCAGACAGGACTTGCAATTGATGTTGGACAGGCGGTAACAGAACTGGATTTTATTTGTCCGGAGTTTCCTTATGAGGGAATCTGTCAAAAATTCCGGGAGAAAGCGCCGAGATATGGGTTTGTAGAGCGCTATGGAAAAGAGAAAGAAAACGTTACGAAAATCGGCTGGGAACCATGGCATTTTCGATATGTAGGAGTACCGCATGCAAGGTTTATGAAAGAACATGCGATTTGCCTGGAAGAATATATTGAACTGATCAGACAGTATCCGTATCCGGAAAAGGCATTGGAAATAAAAGGGGAGGAATGGACGGCATCCGTTTCTTATCTGCGGCAGAGTACAGAGGAAATGTTTGTCACATTGCCGGAAGATATACTGTATCAGGTATCGGGCAATAATGTAGACGGGTTCATTCTGACCGTATGGAGTGAAAATACGAATGGAGAGTAAAACAAAAGAATATGCAGGCATTGATGTGTTTCGGGTGGTGGCTGCAGTTCTGGTAGCAGCAATCCATATTTCGCCGCTGGCATCTTATAACGAACTGGCAGATATGGCGCTGACAAAGATAGCGGCGCGCACGGCAGTTCCGTTTTTCTTTATGACAACAGGATTCTTTTTGCTTGGAGGAAAGGAAGACGAAAGAAGACGATACGAACATTTGAAACAGTTTTGTAAAAAGACGGGTATGATTTATGTCTGGGCAATTCTGTTATATCTTCCGGTCAATATTTATACAGGATATTTTCAAAAGAATTCTGTCGGAGAAATTGTCCGGGATATTTTGGTCAATGGGACATTTTATCATCTCTGGTATCTGCCGGCCGTCATGTTGGGAGTAGCGGTTACCGGATGGCTTTTATATACATTTGGAATGAAAGCAACGTGGAAGTGTGTGTTTGTGCTCTATCTGGCAGAGCTGTTAGGCGATAGCTATTATGGCATATCACATAATCTTCCCATTGTGCGTTCGGTATATGAAATGATCTTTCATGTATGCGATTATACGAGAAATGGTTTGGAAAGAGAAAACTTAGATCATAAGAAAGAGGGACAGCTATGAGAAAGGAAACAATGAAAAAAGACCGGGCATGGATAGAAGTGAATCTGAAACAGTTACAGAAAAATGCAGAAATCATTCAAAAATTCCTGAAAGAAGGCTGCGAGCTGATGGCAGTTGTGAAAGCCAATGGGTACGGTCATGGAGCTGTAGAGACGGCAAAGGCATTAAATGCTGTTGGAGTTTGCTCTTTTGCAGTGGCAACGATTGATGAAGGAATTGTACTTCGGCGGGAAGGAATTTGCGGAAAAATTCTAATCCTCGGCTATACAGATCCGGAGAGAGCGGAAGAATTAAAGAAATACGAACTCTGTCAGACGATTATCAGTCTGCCGTATGCGGATGCACTAAAAAGGCGGGAACAGGGACTGCAGGCAGAAGTAAAGATTGACACGGGGATGCATCGGCAGGGAGTGAGATGGGATCAGTTTCGAGATATAAAAAGACTCTTTTTAGATCCGGCATTTCATATCTGCGGCATGTATACGCATTTTTGTGCAGCAGACAGCCAAGAAGAACAAGATATGTTATTTACGAAGGAACAGATTAGAAGATTTGAGGAAGTAGTGAAATATTTACGATCAGAACAAATCCCGCTTCCGTCGCTGCATATGCAGAGCAGCTATGGACTTGTGAATTACCCGGAACTTGTATGTGACTATGCAAGAATTGGGATTCTCCTTTATGGGAGTCTTTCATCAGGCAGGGATGAAGTGCGTGTGGAGATTCCGGTTTCGCCGGTTATGGAGATAAAAGCAAGGGTAACTTCCGTGCGGGAACTTGAGGAAGGAGAACAGGCAGGATATGGACGGGCATTCCAGGCTGAGAGAAAAACAAAACTTGCCTGTATCTCTGTCGGATATGCGGACGGTTTGCCAAGAACGCTGTCATGTGGAAAAGGAGAAGTGCTGGTGCATGGAAAACGCGTTCCGCTTGTGGGAAGAATCTGTATGGATCAGGCGCTGATTGATGTGACAGAAATAGAAGATGTAAAAGAAGGAGATGTTGTGACGTTGGTCGGACGAGACGGTAAAGAAGAAATTCGAATGTCAGAACTGGCAGATCGGGCAGGTACAATTGCAAATGAATTGTTCAGCCGTCTTGGCAGCAGACTGAAACGGATCTATCATTTTTAAAAACAGGATGAAGCAGATGCGAAAATGGTAAAGAAAATTTTGCATAAGAAATCTTTCATTTGCAGATACTATTCCCAGAAATGGAAAGAATAGTCAATGGAGGATTTTTTATATGAAAGCAACAGGAATTGTGCGCAGAATTGATGATCTGGGGCGTGTTGTGATCCCGAAGGAAATTCGAAGGACGCTTCGCATCCGGGAGGGAGATCCGCTGGAAATTTTTACAGACCGGGAAGGGGAGATTATTTTGAAAAAATATTCGCCCATTGGTGAAATGGGAACGTTCGCAGGAGTGTATGCGGAATGTCTTGCCCAGACAACAGGAAGTCTTGTATGTATCTGCGATAAGGATCAGGTCATTGCAGTAAGCGGCAGCGGAAGAAAAGAACTGGCAGAGAAATATATTACAAAGGAGCTAACACAAGCCATTGAAAAGAGAGAACTATTAAGAAGCGGCGCGGGAGAAGTGTCTTATGTACCGATTACAGAGCAGGAACGGGAAGCGTATGAACAGGAACTTATCTGTCCGGTAATTTGTGAAGGAGATACGATTGGAGCTGTTATTTTACTTGGGCGGGAAGGAAGCGTTGTTTTTGGGGAGGCGCAGGAGAAACTTGCCCGCTGCGCAGCAATTTTTCTTGCAAGACAGATGGAACAATAGGTAAGAATCGGTCATATTCAAAATAAGAAGAGCATACCCTTTGATAACAGCAAAGATATCGTTTGGGCGTTGTATCGGGAAAGGGGTAGAAAGATATGGACAAAAAGTTAAGAACAGATATGAGGATGGTACAAATGATGAAAGCACTTCTGGCATCGTATGTGGTGACGGGAGTGCTTCTTGTATTGTTGGCAGCAATGCTGTTTTGGCAAAATTTGGATGAGAGTAAAGTATCCTTAGGGATTAAGGTTGTTTATTTTATTTCTACATTTTTGGGCGGATTTATCATGGGGAAAATTGCAGGACAAAGACGTTATCTCTGGGGAATTTTTGTTGGAATCTGTTATTTTCTTCTGTTGGCATTTCTTTTGGGATTTACAGAACATTTCAGGGAAGTACAGCGAATATTTTTATGATCTGCCTGCTCTGTGTTGGAGGGGGAATGTTTGGAGGAATGGTTTCGTGAAAAAAATACTTTTAAAACAGATATAAATATGCTATACTGTATGAGATTAATATTATGCGTGAGGAGGAACAAGAAATGAAACATATTAAAACATTGAATACACAGACACTCAATCAGACATTGAAAAAAGGTGGATGCGGAGAATGTCAGACATCTTGCCAGTCTGCTTGTAAGACATCCTGCACAGTAGGAAACCA
>CAUCYJ010000022.1:0-18955 GCA_958446945.1 uncultured Lachnospiraceae bacterium
TTTTTCTCCATAAAACACTCTATAATTCAAACACAACTTACCGATGAATATACATTCTCGTCAAATCAGTTTCTCCATCCCTCTGCACCATACAGAAAAACTCCCAGCCATATCTTTCATAAAAATCTGTATGATCCGTAATCAAATAAATGGGTGTAATTCCTTTCGATTTCATATCCTCGACAACCATATTAAGTAAATGACCTGCAATTCCTTGACACCGGCAATCTTTTTCAGTATATACTGCACATATATTCGGGCTAAGGTCTTTTCTATTGTGAAAATCATTCTCAATGACTCCCATACCACCTACAATCCGCTCTCCATCCATGCACAAATACCAACCATACTCTGTTTCTTTATTAATATACGCTTCCATACATTCCAAATAAGCTTCCTTTGGCACGTTCCATTTATTATGAAACCATAAAGCTGCCTGTTCCTTTAGTTGCGGTCTTTCTCTTAAAGTAATATATGTATACTCTCTCATATTTTGATCCTCTCATATTTTGATCCTCTCCTATTTCATACAACTATTTGTTGACTGTTTTTTTCTGCAAAATAAAACATATTTTTTCTTTTCTATGAATTTCGCGTTTATTTACTTTAAAGTCTCCACCATATAATAAAATTCTCCCTTCCCAATCGGAGTAGTTCGCACTATCGGCGGGCCAGAAATAGTAAATCCGGCTTTTTCATAACATTTGATTGCTCTTATATTCCAACTTCTAACTTCTATAGCTACCTTTTTCGCCGGATACTGTTTATGCGAAAGCTCACAGGCCATTTTAACAATTTGCTGTCCATAGCCTTTACCACAGTACTGTGGATGCACCCCAACTCCCAGAAAAATATTTGATTCAGTTTCTTTTAAATTAATATAACCAACCAGCTTTTCTCCGTCATAATACGAATAATAATTGTTCTGTCGATTAGCAAACCCTCGATGATTTTTCATCTGTTCCATGTAAGGGATATTGTTATAAATGGAATATGGTTCCTCATATTGCCATTCGCTTATCATGTATTTTTCTTTTTCTGTCGTTCGATGATACTGAAGCATTTGCACTCTCCTTGTCAATAAGCTTTATCATATGCAGCTTTTAAATCCATTGTATAAAAGACCGTTTTTTGATAAAATTTCTTCCGCATCCTTAAATTTTAGTTTTATATTTCTTTTCTTCCAAAAGAAATAAATAATAGCGGACCAAAAGACGAAAGAATCTCTGAAATCATAATATTGTCCGTCAGTTTCATCAAAAATTGCGAAATCATTCCTTTCCAATTTTGAATGTATGCAAGAGTAACACTTAACTCAAGCGGAAAGTTTGGAAACAAACTCTGTGCCAATATGATTAGAAGGTAGATAGAAGACATAATTCCGGCAGAGATCGCAATCTCTTTTTTGGTCATAGAGCGAAAGGCCCATAAACCTCCAATTAGCACTATAATTAGAAATATCACTGTGTGGAAAATTGCTGAGCGTACAGGATCCGTAGAAACTATCGTAACGCCATCAGCATCTACCGTCTTTACACCAAAAAAGAAACCTCCAAGATAGACGGTAATAGAAAAACTAATCCAACTAGCAACCATGCAAAAAACCGGAACTTTCCACAATGTCTGAATCCGCACTTTCATGAGTATCCCTCCTTTTTCTATATTTAATTTCATATGAGTGTGAATACTGCATCTGAAAAATGTTGCAGGCACCGATTTTGATTGCTCTGTTCACACTACTATCATCAATAACTGCCAGTAATTCATCAAGACTCCCTTTCATCGGTGTGGTGTCATAATAGAACTGAAACAAGTCAGACGGTTCCCAATTCATAATATCGTCTTTCCCAGAAAGGAAACCACAAATCATTTCCCTATTTGGAAGGGTATCTAACATTGCATTATAGGTTCGAATATCCATAGCAGACAATTCATCCAGAATTACAACAATATCAATATCGCTTGTCTCCATCGCTTCTCCACGTCCATAACTGCCCTGTAAACCGACAAACCATACACGGCTTCCAAAAGTCTCATCTAATGTCCGTAGGAAGTTTTTCATCCAAACAGTAATATCTAACATCTTGATTACCTCGTTAAATTCAAAATTTTCTAATCATATTATAGCATACACACTTTTGAAATCTCATACCCTCTCGTCAGATCATTGACCAAAACATGACTGCAATTAATTTTTAGCTTTTTTATACCGCTCCAGTTATGCGTAAAAGTTCCTCTTCTGTTCCACAAATCCAGAATCAGCAATGATATTTTATTCTCCATAAAATCCGTTGTCACTTTTTTGTGCCCATTTCATATACATTTCCTTGTAGTTATCTTTTATAAATTCACGAATCATTCTGATTTCTCTATCAGTCAGTTGACCTTCATTCTCTATTGTTGTTTCACCATCTTTTTTCACAAAAAACTTTGCCGATCCTGCTTCTGTAAGCTTTCTATCACTTGCATGTACATGCATAGCTTCAATTACACAATGCGAGGTATAATACAGATAATACCCACATACTTTATATTCATAGTATTTAGGCATATACTATCCCTCCATGTATTTACGATTTTTATGATAATATTCCAATACAATTTCCAACTCTATATCATCCATGCTTGTTTCCAATATGTCTCCACTTCTACTTAAATACGCTGCTTTATGTGGATTATTCAAATTAAGCACTCTTACATTTTCACCATCTTTTGTAAATGCATATCCATTTATAATCATTTCCGCTGCATCTGCTACTTCTTTAATATTACACATATTCAATCCTCACTTTCTGAATCGGCTTCAAAAATTCTTCTGCATTAATATATAAATTATCAAGAATGGGAATTAAATCAATATATTCTTCTTCTTCATCGCATCCTTCATATTTCGCCATAACAACGATATATCCATGATCCCACTCAACCACTTTCGTATATCGTTCCAATCTCGGAGATGTTTTAAAACGTATATTATATCCATTAAATATAAAAGAAGTAAATTCTTTATCATTGCTTAATACTGCTTCGTCTATCACGTTCTCTATCTCCTTTCCAATAAATTTTGTACCACTATTACTATTTCTATTTCTTCCATACATATCTTACAAATTTCTCTCGCTGACCTCATATTTTTTTCTCTGGTAACATTAACACATTCTTTCTACTTCTAAATCACTCATCCAACATATATTCCATTTTACTTATAAGCATCAATTATTCTCCAAACTCAATGTTATTTAATTTTATTATAACACAGACACTTTTATTTTTACAGACAACAAAAAATCTAAGAAGCAGGAAATACTATGAAACACTCATTGCATTTCCTGCTCCTGCTTGTTCTACTCATTGTCCTAAATATGCGTTACCGTACCAACAATTTCTCCTTCTGCAAAATCTGCCTCTATCATTCCGCCGCTTCCAGCATATTTTCAATAAAAATCCCATACCCTCGTGTCGGATCATTAACCAAAACGTGTGTTACCGCACCAACAATTTTCCCATTCTGCAAAATCGGGCTGCCGCTCATTCCCTGGATGATACCTCCTGTAACAGAGAGTAATTTTTCATCTGTTATCTGAATCATAAATCCTTTATTCACTTCTCTGGAATTCAAATTCACTTCTGTTACAGCTATTTCGTATTCCTGAATCTCATTCTCAACCATACACCGGATTACAGCCGGTCCTGTTCTAACTTCTTCTTTTGCCGCTGCCGGCATCGATGTCAAATTCTTAAATAGTTCATCTGCATTACTCAGCGTCCCATAAATCCCCTCTTCAGTATTTTTTTCAATGGTTCCGAGACGGTTATATTTATTATAAACAATTACCCCTTCTATCCATCCCGGTTCTCCATGTTCGCCCTTTTTTATTTTACGGATGGATGTACCATACAGTGTTCCTTTTGATATATGAAATAGTCCATTGGTATCGGAATCATGAATTCCATGACCAAGCGCCCCGAATTTCCCATCTCCGGTAAGAAATGTAATGGTTCCCAATCCCTGTGTATTATCTCGTACCCAGATTCCCAGTTTATATTCTTTCGGCGCTGAACATATCGGTTTCATTTTTACATCAATTTTTTCTCCATTTCTTGTTAGATGCAATATTACTTCTTCTCCGGTCAGATCTTTTACACAATCAAGCAATTCTCGTTTATTTTTGATTTCTTTGTGATCTACACCGATAATATAATCTCCTGATTTTACGATATTGGCGGCCGGCTCTTTCTCTTCTCCGTCTACAGAAGCAACTTTATCCGTTCCAAGTACAAGTACTCCTTCTGTCTCCATATAAAGTCCCACCGGCATCCCTCCCGGGATAATTGTATTCTGAGAGATTGCCTGGGCACTTACTTCCTGTCGGATACGGTTTTCTTCCGCTTCTGATAAATATACGCTTCCAAGACACAATCCTGCAGCGATAAGCAGCCCCAAAAATATCTTTCTGCTCCTTCGCATCTTTTTTCCACATCCTTTCTGCATTTGCCAATTACAGAATATTTTCTTTTGCTCCTTCAAATCTTATAAGGCCAAAAGAAAAACAGGCATCTTCTGATACCTGTCTTAGTATGTGGAGATTTCTTTCATTCCACTCCTGTATTATTTTGTACGATTTGCCAATTCTTTCATTTCACGGGCATTTTCAAGTACTGCCGCCGTAATTTCTGCTCCTCCAAGAATTCTGGCAAGTTCTTCCACTGACTGCTCTTCATTCAGTAATTGAATATCGGTTGTAGTCGTCTGATCTTCTACTGTTTTTTCAATCAAAAAATGTGCGTCTGCCATCGCCGCTATCTGCGCCAAATGTGTGATACAGATTACCTGGTGCTTTTTTCCGATATATGCCATCTTCTCAGATACCTTCTGAGCTGTTCTTCCACTGATTCCCACATCAATTTCATCAAAAATCAATGTTTCAATCTCGTCCTTATCTGCCATAACCGTCTTAATGGCAAGCATAATTCTGGATAATTCTCCACCGGAAGCAATTTCTGCCAGCGGACGAACCGGAAGCCCTGGATTCATGGAAATCATAAATTCTACATCATCAATACCGCTTAGCGTAAACTCTGAAAATTTCTGGAAAACCATTTCAAATTTTACTTCAAGAAAATTTAAGTCTAACAGATGGGACGAAATCTTCGCAGTCAATTCTTTTGCTGCTTTTTTTCGAAGCGTTGTTAATCGTTCTGCTGCCTGCTGTAATGTTTCTTCTGCATCTCTTAGTTCTTTTTTCAATCGTTCCAGATAAAGATCGTAATCGCTTAAAATGTCCAAACGGGCTTTTTTTTCTTCCAGTGCGCGATTGACGTCTTCTAATGTCTTTCCGTAGCGATTTTTTATATGGTTCAGTACATTTAGTCGTTCTTCTGTTTCCGCAAATTCTTCTTCCGAAAACTCCCATGATGACATGTATTCCGCAATTTCTCTTCCCAGATCGCTCAAAAGGCTGTCAATTTCTGCAATCTGATCATACAGATCATCCGCCCTTTTCTCAAATCCTACAAGTGACTGCAACGTTTTTGCACTTCTTGACAAAAGTTCCCCGGCGCTTGCATCTTGTCCAAAACAGCATTGATATGCTTCCTGAAGATGCTCCATTACTTTTTGACTGCGGCACATTTTCTGATACTGTTCTTCCAAAAGCTCGTCTTCGCCTTCTTTAATATGTGCTGCTTCAATCTCATTTATCTCATAAGTAAGAAAATCCGCCTCTTTACGACGTGTTTCTTCATCCATAGAGGCTTTTTCCAGTTCTTTTTGTTTCTCTTTAAATAATTGATAGCAAGTTCCATATTGCTTCTTTATAGTACCCAATTCCTCTTTTGCAAATTCATCCAGAATTTGTAAATGATTTTTTTTATAAAGAAGAGACTGATGTTCATGCTGTCCGTGAATATCAATCAACACAGATGCAATTTCTTTTAATTTCGCTGCCGGAACCGTTTCCCCATTGATGCGGCTTGTGCTGCGCCCTTCCATCAGTTTGCGGCTCAAAATTACTGCACCATCTTCCGGATAGACATCTAACGTCTGAAGCGCTCGTTCTTGTGCCTCCGACGTGATTGTAAAAACAAGTTCAACTAACCCGTATGGTGCTCCCTTCCGCAAAATATCTGCAGAATATCTGCCTCCAAGGGCCAGATTTACAGAACCTAATATAATTGATTTTCCTGCACCGGTCTCCCCGGTCAGAATATTCAGTCCCCGCTCAAAATCGACTTCCGCCTCATCAATCAGTGCAAGATTTTTTACATGCAGATTTTGTAACATCCCAACTCCTGTTCTAATTCTTCTCTACGACTCTTCGAATCTTTTCCATCAGTTCCAGTGCATTGTCCATATCTCTTGTGACAATCATAATCGTATTATCACCTGCAATACAGCCGACAACCTCTTTCCATTTCATCTCGTCAATCGCTGCCGCCACTGCCATAGCCATACCGGATACCGTCTTGACTACAATCAGATTTTGAGCAATGTCCATGGAAAGATATCCGTCTTTCAGCACACGCATATACTTCTCAGTCAATTCCATCGTTGTCACATGCATCATAGAATATTTCTGCCGTCCCTCCTGTGTAGGAACTTTCATCAGCTTCATATCTCTGATATCTCTGGAAACCGTTGCCTGCGTTACCTGAAATCCTTCCGCATTCAACCGATCCGCCAGTTCTTCCTGCGTCTCGATATCATATTTCCCGATCAGCTCTGCGATTTTCACATGTCGATCTACCTTCATCCCGCTAATTTCCTTTCATTTTCTCTCGTAATGTTTCCAAAAAGCTCTCTTTGCTTAACTTCATTAATTTTGCTGTTACATCTGCCTGACGAATCACAATCCGCTCTCCGGTTCTCAAGTATGCAATGTCCGCTCCATCGAAAGCAACTTCCGCCAGTTCTTCTCCGTAGCCTCGTCCTTCCCCAATCTCTATCTCGATCCGGTCGCTGGCTGACAGCACAATACTTCTCGTATTCAGAGCATGAGAACAAATTGGCGTAATAACAAAGAGCGCTGCTGTCGGCTCCACGATTGGTCCTCCCGCAGACAGATTATATGCAGTAGAACCGGTAGGGGTTGACACAATCATTCCGTCTGCCTGAAAGGAATTCAAAAATTCTCCGTTCACATAAACTCTGTAATGGATAATCTTAACAGATCCATGACGCGTAACAACAATATCATTCAAGGCCACATCTTCCTGGCGGTCAGGAAGTTTCCCACAAATCATCATTCTTTCTTCCGTTGTAAACTCATTTCGCGATACCCGGGCAATCGCCTCTTCCAGATTCTTTACATCTACTTCTGTAAGATACCCTAAGGTTCCGCGATTAATGCCAAGAATCGGTACATTTGTTCCGATCAGACTTCTCGCCGCCTGAATCAATGTGCCATCTCCACCGATCGTAAATACACAGCGTACTTCCGGATCAATCTCTCCAATGCTGACTTTACCGGATTCTGTCGTGTAATAAATATGTTCTACAACGCCAAATTGTTCAATACACTGTTTCGTCTGCTCCGTGATTACGAAATCACGATCCTTTTTTTCATTTGCGATAATGATATATTTATCCATGTCGTTTTCCCGTATTATTTGGCTAATGCTTCAAATGCCTGCTCCACAATGTCTTCTGTCTTTTCTAAAACATTTTCCGCAATGCTTCCCTTTCCATCCTTCTTCAAATGAATCAAATATTCAATATTTCCCTCTGGTCCTTTGATCGGAGAATACTCAATATCAAGCACCGAAAGCCCGATCGACTCTGCGTAGGAAACAATCATGCGGATGACTTCGTGATGTGTACTCTTCTCCCGCACAACACCTTTCTTGCCAACCTTTTCCCGTCCCGCTTCAAATTGAGGCTTGATCAAAGCTACAATCTCTCCGTTTTCTTTCAGATAATTCTGAATTGGCTCTAATACCTTTGTCAACGAAATAAAAGAGACATCAATCGATGAAAAGTCAATTGCTTCTCCCAGATCTTCCGGTGTCACATAACGTATATTCGTCTTTTCCATACATACGACACGCTCATCCTGTCTAAGCTTCCATGCGAGCTGTCCTCGCCCTACATCGATAGCAAACACTTTTTTTGCTCCGTTCTGCAGCATACAATCTGTAAAACCACCTGTGGACGCCCCAACATCTGTACAGACTTTATCCTGCATCGTTACATCAAACTGTTTCATTGCTTTTTCCAGTTTCAGTCCGCCCCGGCTGACATATGGAAGTGTATGTCCTTTTACTTCAATAGACACGGTCTCCGGAAATGTTGTTCCGGCTTTATCTTCCCGCTGGCCATCCACAAATACATTCCCAGACATGATAACTGCTTTTGCCTTCTCTCTGGATTCTGCCAGACCTTTTTTTACAAGTAATACATCTAATCTTTCTTTCATGCTCTTTCTCTCTGCTTTCTGTCTGCCTCTACAATCTGCTCTACAATCGTATCCGCACATAACCCAACTTCTTTTCTTAATACTGAAACATTTCCATGCTCCACATATTCATCCGGAATAGCAAACCCATGTACTTCTGTCTCCAGATTTTCCTCTTTAAAAAAGCTCTGCACTTGTTCGCCAAAGCCGCCAATCCGAACATTTTCTTCAATAACAGCAATAAGGTGATGAGTTTTTGCTAATTTTTTCAACATTTTTGTATCCATCGGTTTCACAAATCTGACATTTACGAGAGTACAATCATAGCGAAGCCCCTTTAACTGCTTCCTCACTTCTGCTGCCACTTCAAACATATGTCCAACTGCAATAACTGCAATTCCTTTTTCTTCCGTAATCATTTCACTTTTGCCATATACGATCGGAGCATTATATTCCACATATCCTCCATATGCTATTCCGCGTGGATAACGCACTGCTATTGGTCCTGGATAATTGACTGCATATCGAATCATTTCTGTAAGTTCTAATCCATTTTTCGGCGCCATCACAGTCATATTTGGAATGTGAGAAAGGTACGACAGATCAAATACACCTTGATGCGTCTCTCCATCACTTCCAACAAGTCCTGCACGATCTATCGCAAAAGTTACCGGAAGATTCTGCAGACATACATCATGGATCATCTGGTCATATCCGCGCTGCAAAAAAGAAGAATATACCGCAAATACCGGATGAATTCCTCCTGCCGCAAGTCCTGCTGCAAATGTTACTGCGTGCTGTTCTGCAATCCCCACATCAAAAAAACGATCCGGAAACGCCTCGCGAAATGCCGATAAACCTGTGCCATCTGCCATAGCAGCTGTAATCACTGCCAGATCTTTCTTTTCTTGTCCCAGTTCACAGATTGTCTTAGAAAAAATATCCGTATAACTTTCTTCCTTTTTATCTCCCCGGGCTTTTCCTGTTACAATTTCAAATGGACCTGTCCCATGGAATTTTTCCGGATGCTCTTCTGCCGGAAGATATCCCATTCCTTTCTTCGTGATAACATGTACAAGTACGGCGTGATTGATTTTCTTTGCCTCATAAAATACTCTGTAAAGTTCTTTTACATTATGTCCATCTACCGGTCCAAGATAAGTAATTCCCATGTCCTCAAAAAACATTCCTGGCACAAACAACTGTTTGATGCTGCTCTTTGTCTTTCTCAGCTGATTCATCACCCGATCTCCTGCTCCCGGAAATTTATGAAGCGCCTGTTCAATCTGGCGTTTTAATTCTGTGTAAGCTCCGGCTGTTCTAAGACTATTCAGATACCGAGACATTCCTCCTACATTTTCAGAAATAGACATACGGTTATCATTGAGTACAATGATAAAATTGCTCTTTAACTGCGAGGCATTATTCAATGCCTCATATGCCATTCCACCGGTCAGAGATCCATCTCCGATAATCGAAATTACCGAGTGCTTCTGCCCTAACAGTTCCCGCGCTTTCACATAACCGATTCCCGCAGAAATTGAAGTAGAGCTGTGTCCCGTATCAAATGCATCGCAAGAGCTTTCCTTTCGTTTTGGAAATCCACTCATCCCTCCATAAGTACGCAATTCGTCAAACCCTGCTTTACGTCCTGTCAGAATCTTGTGCGTATAGGATTGATGTCCTACATCCCATATCATTTTATCATTTGGAAGTCGAAAAGCCAGATGGAGTGCCATCGTCAGCTCCACAACCCCAAGGTTTGAAGCAAGATGACCACCTGTCCGGCTGATCTTCTCAATCAAAAATTCTCTTATTTCATCTGCTAGAAGATCCAGATCTTCCGGATCGATTCGTTTAATATCATTCGCTTTCTGAATACGTTCCAGTACCATAAAAGCACCTCACTATTTTTCTCTGTGAATCAATTCCCGAATTAGAATCTCCAGATAATCTTTTTGTCCCGGAAGTTCAAACAGAAGAGCAAGTGCCTCATCTGATAGTCGTTTCACTTCTTTTTGAGCTCCTTCTAATCCCAGAATAGTCACATAAGTTGTCTTTTCATTTTTTTCATCGCTTAAAATCGGTTTGCCCAGTATCTCTGCAGTACTTGTCACATCAAGCACATCGTCTTGTATCTGAAATGCCATACCGACTTTCTTCGCAATTTTCTCCACCTTGCTTACTTCTTCATCAGAAGCTCCTGCAAGAACTGCGCCAATCATCATAGCGCTTTCGATCAGCGCACCTGTTTTCAATTCATAGATAAAATCAAGCACCTCTCTTGAAACCACTTTTCCGCTCGACTGCACATCTACGACCTGTCCTCCGATCATTCCGTAAATACCAGCTTTTTCGGAAAGAATCTTAAGTGCCCGACCAATTGCTCCACTTTGCTGCGGCGCACTTTCAAACGCTTTGACCGCTGTCTCAAATGCGTAATTTAAAAGTGCATCTCCTGCAAGAATTCCCATATCTTCTCCGTACACAATATGAGTTGTTTTTCTACCACGGCGATACTCATCATTATCCATCGCCGGAAGATCATCGTGTACAAGCGAATATGTGTGGATCATTTCTTGTGCTGCCATAAATGGCTGTATTACTTCTCCCTCTCCGCCAAACATGCGGTAAGTCTCAAGCATCAACATTGGACGAAGCCTTTTTCCTCCAGCCATCAGGCTATACTCCATAGCTTCCATGATTTTGCTTTGCAAGCCTATCGCTTCCGGAAGATATTTTGTTAATATTCCTTCTATTTCCTTTACTTTTTCTGAAGAAATTTCTTTAAAATTCATGTACTTCACCTTCTTCATCTAACAGAAGCATCTTCTTCTCGACCGTATCAATTTTCTGATTACATTCCTGTAAAAGCTTTACCCCTTGATGATACAATGCAAAAGACTCCTCCAGTGAAACATCCTCTTTTGACATCTCAGACATTATCTGTTCCAGTGCTTGAAAGCTTTCCTCAAGTGTTCTTGTCTCCTGTTCCTTTGCTGTTTCTCTATCTGCCATGTCCTTCCTCCTTCACTGATGTCACTTCCGCCTCAATCATGCCATCTTTAAGATAAATCTTTATCCGGTCTTTTCTCTGCACATCGTTGATTTTTCTGATAGATTTCCCATCTGATCTACTGACAAAAGCATAACCTCCACTGAGCCGCTCTAGCGGAGACAGACGTCTCATCTGCTCCGTGCAGAGCAAAATACGATTGCGTTCCTCCGTAATCTTATGCTCCATCAAATATCTGATCCGATCCTCTGTCTCTGTCAGCTGCTGCTTTTTCGTTCGCAGCTGGTTCCCCGGATGACTCAGACGAAGTTTCAGAAGATACCGCTCACTCTCATGTCTCGCTTTCTGAATTTGTTCCATCAGATACTTTCGCAATGTAAAGCGGATTTCTTCCATGGCAGTCTTTGTCTGACCATATTCATACACAGCCAGTTCTGCTGCGGCAGAAGGCGTAGGTGCTCTCAAGTCTGCAACAAAATCCGCAATTGTTATATCTGTTTCATGTCCTACTGCCGAAATAACAGGTGTATGGCAATCAAAAATTGCCCTCGCCACACATTCTTCATTAAAAGCCCAAAGATCCTCAATAGATCCTCCACCTCTTCCTGCAATAATCACATCGACACCATAAGCATCCAACGCCTGGATTCCCCGGACAATACTCTTTGCAGCTCCCTCTCCCTGGACAAGAGCCGGGTATAAGATCAGCTGCACATAGGGGTTGCGCCTGGATGCAATATTCATAATATCTCTTACCGCTGCGCCAGTCGGCGCCGTTACAATCCCTACCTTGCGAACATATTTGGGAATCGGCTGTTTATATTCCGCAGCAAACATCCCCATTTCGTCAAGCTCCTGCCGAAGCGCCTGAAACCGCTCGTACAAAACACCTTCTCCGTCCAGCCTGATCTCTCTTGCATAGAGCTGGTATCTTCCGTCCCGCTCATAAGTGCTTACACTTCCCATTACGATGACCTGCTGCCCTTCTGTCATCCGAAACGCCAGACCGCCTCTGTTGCCCGCAAACATTACGCAGGCAATGACTCCTGACGCATCTTTTAATGAAAAATATATGTGTCCGGATGAATGATATTTACAATTGGACACTTCTCCTTTCACTGCAATCCGGTTCAGCATAAAGTCCTGTGTAAACATATTTTTAATATAAGCATTGACTTGTTTTACCGTATATACATGCTGCATTGCATTCTGTCTCCAGATTATTCTGTCTTTGATAATTTTCCTAAAATTCCATTAATAAATGCCGGTCCTTCTTCACTGCTGTATTTCTTTGCCAGCTCTACCGCCTCATTAATCGCAACTCCCACCGGGATATCTTCATCATAAAACATCTCGTATACTGCAAGTCTGAGAATTGCAAGATCTGCTCTATTCATTCTTGAAGTTTTCCATCCGGACGCCACTTCATTGATCTTACCATCAATCTCATCCTGCATCTCAAAAATCTTTTCGTATTTCTCTTTAATATATGTCTTGTCTTTGTCTTTTATCTGCTCTAACTGCTCGAAATACAGTTCTACCTGTTCTTCCAGCTCCTCCATATCGTGAAATTCTATCTGAAACAGTATTCTGAAAATGTGTTCCCGTAACTCTGATCTTCCCATAAGTCTTCCTTTCCTCTTCGTCAGCCGTTTCTTTTAACGGCTTATTTTCTCTTTCTGAAACTTTTCCGTTTCAAGAACAAATAAGAGGCATATGCTATGCCTCTTCCATGTCTACACTGACAATCCGGATATTCACATCCGCTACGGAAAGTCCTGTCATATTTTCGATTGCAGTCTTTACTTTGTCCTGTACTTTCTTACATACTTCCATGATGCTGTAGCCATACTTCAGATTCAGTGCCAATGCTACTGTTACAACGCCATCAAGCACGTCCACTCTGACACCTTTTGATAATGTCCGCATCCCAATCTTACTGATCAGCTCTCTCGTTGCATTGCCTGCCATAGAAGAAACTCCTTCTACATCCATTGCCGCCAGCCCCGCAATGATCGCAACAACTTCATCTGCAATCTTTACTTCTCCAATATTCTCATCTGCCTGTATCGTATAAATATTACGTTCTTCTGTCTTTCCCATATTCTAGAAACCTCCTGTCTAGTCCAGAGCGTGTCCGAAAAGGTCTCTTTTTCTTCTCATCTACGCTTTCACATTTCTTTTGTTATTATAACAAATTTTATATCGTTTGCAAAGAGAAAATACTATGAGCGACCGAATTCAGAAAGAATCAAACCTTCATTTCTTTCTTCTACCATCCGGATACTCCAACTATTTACAAACAATAGCAGAGGACGATCTTTTAAGTCTTTGATCTTCTTCATATCCGAAGTTCCTTTGAGCTTGTCCATATCAATCTCTTCATTTTCAATCCAGCGAATATATTCATATGGAAGCGTATCAAGCCGGATCTCCACATTATATTCATTCTCCAACCTGTACTTTAAAACATCAAATTGAAGGACGCCAACTACTCCGACAATAATCTCTTCCATTCCAGTATTATATTCCTGGAAAATCTGAATCGCACCTTCCTGTGCAATCTGATTAATTCCTTTTACAAACTGCTTCCGTTTCATCGTATCCACTTGACGCACTCTTGCAAAATGTTCCGGCGCAAATGTCGGAATTCCTTCATAGGCAAATTTCTTTGGAGACAATGTTACCGTATCGCCAATAGAGAAAATACCCGGATCAAAGATTCCAATGATATCTCCACCATAGGCTTTATCAATCATCTTTCGTTCACTTGCCATCATCTGCTGCGGCTGTGAAAGACGCACTTTTTTATTTCCCTGAATATGCCACACATCCATACCCGCATCAAACTCCCCGGAACAAATACGCATGAATGCAATTCTGTCACGATGTGCTTTATTCATATTTGCCTGAATTTTAAAAACAAAAGCAGAAAAATCAGGCTCTTCCATCGGGTCAATCGCTCCCTGATCAGACATACGCGGAAGTGGTGATGATGTCATGCGCAGGAAATGTTTTAAAAATGTTTCCACACCGAAATTTGTTAACGCAGAACCAAAGAACACCGGAGACAGCTGTCCTTTATCTACAAGCTCCTGATCAAACTCTGCACTTGCACCGTCTAACAGTTCAATTTCCTCCTCCAACGTCTCCCTCTGTCCCGGTACAAGAAGTTCCTCCAGAGACGGATCATCCAGTGATACTTTCTTTACCTCACCCATGGATGTTCCTTTTCTTGTATCAAAGAACAGTTCAATTTCTTTATGCTCACGGTCGAAAACACCTTTGAATTCTTTTCCGGAACCGATCGGCCAATTGACCGGGCAGGTAGCAATTCCGAGCTCTTTTTCAATATCATCTAACAGCTCAAATGTATCGCGGGCCTCCCGGTCCATTTTATTTATAAAAGTAAAAATCGGAATGTGGCGCATCACACAGACTTTGAATAATTTTCTCGTCTGAGCTTCCACACCTTTGCTGGCATCAATTACCATTACCGCAGAATCAGCCGCCATCAGTGTACGATACGTATCCTCCGAGAAATCCTGATGCCCAGGCGTATCCAAAATGTTAATACAGTATCCGCCGTACTCGAACTGAAGAACAGATGACGTAACAGAAATACCTCTTTCTTTTTCAATTTCCATCCAGTCAGAGACTGCATGCTTTGCTGTTGCTTTTCCCTTTACGCTTCCCGCCTGATTGATTGCACCTCCATATAACAGAAATTTTTCTGTTAAAGTAGTCTTTCCTGCATCCGGATGGGAAATGATTGCAAACGTTCTTCTCTTTTTTATTTCATTTGTAATATTTGACATGATATACTCCTAAAACCCATTCTCTTTATCAGTTTCTGCCGTTCCTATGTAATTTTATTCATATTCCGGCACATTTTATTAGTGTAACATATATAAACCACTATCTGCAATGGATTTTCCCAAGAATACACCTGAAATCTTCTTTTTTTCAAATATTTCTATTCTGCCGTCCCCTCTTGTAATGCTTCTTCTGCATTCCTTTCTCCCTCAGCGTTTTTTGTTTCCCGCACAGGATTAATAACAATATGCTCCGGTGCAATTTCTGCTTTGCGGCTTACAATATCAAGAATCTGCGCGCGGTTTGCCTCTGTCAGTTCTGTCTGGGCAACTACCACATCTGCTGCATTCTCAGTCAGGCTAACGACAGCATCTTGAAATCCTTTTGACGCTAGCAATGTTTCTGCTGCCACTTCTTTTTCTGCGATTCCCGTCATTTTTACAAGCTGCCCGATCGCTTCCTGCTTTTCCGCTTCACTGATGTTTGCATTATCAATAATTGCAGACAGCGTCTCTTTATTCTGGGCGCGCACCTGTTCCCTTGCAATCTTTGCTTCCGCCACAATACCGCTTGTCAAAACGGCTTCTCCCGGTGTTCCCTCCGGCTCCTCATCCTGACTGACAATCTCAGCCGTTTCCAAAGCTGCATCTTCATCTGAGAGATCCAGCAATTCCTTGTTTGCAAGATCACTGCTTACTTCTGTATCTGTTTTTTCCGGAAATAATTTTCCAGAATAATTCAAATATCCCGCAGCAGCAATCATCAATGCCAGACCCGCAACAATAATTTGATTCTTTCTTGCTAATTTTTTCAATTTGAAATCCTCCTAGCTTGATTTTCTCATTTTCATTATTTTTATCTTATGTGCCTCAACTCCAAATAATGCCTGTACTGCTTGCCTTATATTCTGCACTGTAACTGCATTTGAGCCTCCTTCCGCAATCACGAGAATCCCTGAAGGTCTTGCAAATACTTCCTGCACAATATAAGGCATCTCACCGCCAGTCTGAGGACGCTCATAAACAGTATTGTTCTCGTCTTTTTCTACAATTTTTTCTGAAGATTCCTGAAAGGTCATCATGACTCTGACCTGCCCCACCCCTTCCATCTCCGTTAGTACTTGTTCTAATTTATTTTCAAGCTGCTTTGTATATGCATCTTCTTTTATTTCTGACAGACATTGTTCCGAATCAATCTCCTCCTTTTTTTCTTCCACCGGAAGAGAGATCACGAGCAACAGCAGTCCAACCAAAAATATCATCAGCAACTGCCTTGGACGTTCTTTCATCTGTTTGATAAATGTCATCGTCTCTCTTCCTCCTTTGCTTCTTCAAAAGAATTCTGCCCAAAACCACTTTCATATTTTTCCATCAGCATCTCCATTTTCTGCATTTGAAGTGCTTCCTCCCGGCGATACATTTGCCAGACTTCTCCTTTCATTCCAAATAGATCAAGAATCGGTGTAATAAGCATCAGTACCATAATAAGGCCGGAGAAAAAACGAATATAATTTCGATAAGACTCGCCCGGAAGGATATGCTGCACTGCCGTCATTAGTATCAGACAATATGCCAGATTTTGCACCCATTGATATAAATATTTCATTTTATATGCCTCCCGTTCCCGTAGTTACGGCAACAATCGCAATCGTAATCAAAAATAAAACACCTGACGTCAGAAGCAGTTTCAACAGCATATGGAAACCATCTCCGATTCCACTCAGACAGTCTGTAATTCTGCGGTCAGAAATTGGTTGAATAACCGCAGCTGCTCCCTTGTACAGTATTACAAGCACTGCTGTCTGCATAACAGGTACAAGACAAATCATAACACAAATAATTGCTGCTCCTACGCCGATTCCATTTTTAATAAGCGCTGCTGCTCCTGCCGCAATCTGCCCGATTCCTCCCACGATATCTCCCACTCCCGGAAGCATTTCCATTCCTTTGAAAATAGTTCTGCGCCCCACTGTATCCAGAGCCGGTCCCAAAATTCCCTGAACAAGATTCAGACCGATCACCCCTGAGAACATAAGCTTCATTGTCCATTTGATTCCAAGCTCCAAAAGCTCTCCAAACTTTGATAGATAATCTTCTTCACTTAGATTATTTAGTACACCTACTAACACCTGTACATGAATGATTGGAAGCAAAAATTGTACAGCCACAAGTTCAATCAAATAAATCAACACAAGAAGCATATGATAAAACATAGCTGATGTTGTAAGTCCACACGTCAACCCCACCGCAAAAATATACACCGGAGCCAGTACCTTTAAAAACTCTGTAAGTAAATGCATCTGCTCCTTTGCGGATTCTAGAACTGCAGCAAACGAGCTGACACTCAGCGTAATAACCATCAAATATATAAGATAGAACCCGATATCCGAAATATGCCGATTCCTCACAAGCCCCGAAAAATTTGTCAGGATTGCTGCCAAAATAGCCAACAGCAGAAGTTGTTTAAGCGTATTTCTTCCTGTACGGATTTCATAAAATAATCTGTCCTTACACCAAATTCCGAACAGTTTTCCCGCCTGTGTAAGATCACCTTCTAAAATCGTCCCTAAAAGCTGCCGGAAAGTCATCTGCTGTTCCGGAAATATTTTTCTTAACAGTTCTTCTAATTCTGTAAATTCGAACCGATGCAACAGTTCCTCCAAGACATTATCCACACGTACTGATGTTTCATCCTCCTCTGACACCGCATTCTCCTCTGTCTGTGCCGCGCGAACAGTCATTACATTCCACGCCAGCATTACAGCGCCTGTCAGACTGATTACCAGCCACATCCATTTTCTTGTTCGCATATTTCCTCCGTCATACCAGAAATGTCCGGATTGTTTTTAAAAGTGCCAGAAGTATCGGCATGCTGAGCGCCAGAATCATTATTTTTGCAAAAATCTCAATCTGAGCTGCCACGGTCTGATACCCTGCATCTCTGCAGATTCCTGCTGAAAATTCTGCGACATAGGTAATGCCAAGCATCTTTATTAGAACTTCCACATAAATGCCATTTTCTCCCAGGATCTCCTTCATCAGCCCGGTAATCTCCAGAATCAGACTTAAATTGTCTGCAATTCCCGCAAAAATGCAGAGACCGACAGCAAGCGTAATATAAATTCCATATTCTTCCCGCCCAGTTTTCATTTGCAGTGCAAGCAAGACACCAGCCACACTTAAAATTCCTATCTGTATGATATTCATACATTTCCCCTTTTATAGCGAAAACAGCCTTCGGATTGTTTCAAATAGTTCCTGTACATAAGGAAGAATCCAGAACAATACAAGCAGCAGTCCGGCAAAACTTGTAAGAAATGCCTGCTCCTCTCTTCCACTGTGCCTAAGCACCTGCGTCAGCACAGATACAAGAATTCCGACTGCTGCAATTTTGAAAATCAGGTTAATATTCATCGATGTCTCCTTTCTATCTTCCTACAGAAACATCACAACACAGAAAATACCCGCGCTGATTCCAAGCAGTCTGCTGACTCTCTGCTTCTGTGAGAGCGTACGTTCTAATTCCCCGATATCATAATCTAGCTGCCTAATTGCCTGACAGAGCAAACCTTCCTGCATTTTTGTATCAAGAAATCCCAACTGATTTCCCAATTCCATGATCTGATCAAGATCTGAAACTTTCAAGGCAGTATGTTCCAGATATTTTCTGACACCCTCCTCCCAAATTCGACAAAATGATTTCCCTTCGTATTGCTCCAGTTCTTCTGAAA
>CAUCYJ010000023.1:0-18699 GCA_958446945.1 uncultured Lachnospiraceae bacterium
GATGGAACGTCCAAGTCTTACATTTCTACAAGATGGATGGAGAAGATTAAAATCTAACAAAATAGCGATTTTATCTTTGATTATAATTATAGTTCTTACGCTTGGGGCCATTTTTATTCCAATGTTTTGGAAATATGATTATAAAACACAAGATTTGGAATTAGCCAATATTCCGGTTGTGATGAAAGTATATCCTTTAGAAAATGGAAAAAATATATATGTAACACCACAATATACGGTTGTTGTCGTGGATAAAAAGGGAAATCTTGAGGGACTTGCAGAAGCGAAAAATAAGGACATGGCAGCAAAGAAAAACTATTTCGAGGTTAATGGAAGTGAAATTTGTGTCGATTACAGTGCTTATTCAGAAGCAAGTAAAGAATTCAAAAAAATAGAAAAGAAAGCGGCAAAAAAAGGCTTAAATAAAATCAATATTAAAGGAATTACATATTTAGAAGAATATTTTGCAGGAACTGACACAACAGAAGTTACTGTAGAAGAAGCAAAAAATATTCTGGAAAATAAAATTCAACGTACATTAGTTTCCAGTGATGGAAAGGAACTTACAAATCAAGAGAAACTTAGAAATAAAACATATTTGCTTGGAACAGATGGTCTTGGACGAGATCTATTTATTCGTATCGTATATGGAGCACGTATTTCGCTTCTTGTTGGTTTCTTTGCAGCATTCATCAACTTTGTTGTAGGAGTTTTTTACGGTGCTATAGCAGGGTATTGTGGCGGGGCAGTTGATAACATTATGATGCGTGTGATAGACGTATTAGATTCTATTCCGATGACACTTTATGTTATTTTAATTATGGTTGTAGTTGGTCCTGGTATTACATCTATTATTTTAGCACTAGGATTGACATTCTGGGTAAAAATGGCCCGAATTGTCAGAGGACAGGTTTTAACTTTAAAACAACAGGAGTTTGTTAAGGCAGCTATTGTAACAGGGGCCGATACAAAACGAATTATCATTAAACATTTGATTCCAAATATGATGGGACCGATTATGGTAAATATCGCAATGCAGATTCCGAGTGCTATTTTTAATGAAGCATTTTTGAGTTTTGTAGGTCTTGGTATTTCAGCACCGATGGCTTCCTGGGGTACGCTTTGTAATGACGCATTAGCTGGAATTTATGTGTATCCATATCAGATGGTATTTCCAGCAATTGCGATTTCAGTAACCATTTTGACATTTAACTTATTCAGTGATGGTCTGAGAGATGCATTTGATCCAAAACAGCGTAAGTAAGGAGGAAATCTAGATGAGTGAAAAATTATTAGATGTTAAAAATTTACATACCTCTTTCTTTACGCATTTGGGAGAGGTAAAGGCAATTCGCGATGTTAGTTTTGATTTGAATAAAGGTGAAATCATTGGTATTGTCGGTGAATCCGGAAGTGGAAAAAGTGTAACATCACTTTCTATCATGGGACTTTTAGCATATCCGGGCAAAGTTACCGGAGGTGAAATTCTTTTTAATGGAGAAGATCTTTTGAAAAAGAAAAAAAGTGAGATGCGTAAGATTCAGGGAGATCATATCGCAATGATCTTTCAAGATCCAATGACATCTTTAAATCCTTTATTTAAAATTGGTGATCAGATTACAGAAGCTATTTTAACACATCATAAAATCAGCAAAGAAGATGCCAAGAAGCGTGCTCTTGAAATGCTCCGTTTAGTTGGGATTCCTTCACCGGAAAAGAGATTTCATTCCTATCCGCATGAATTTTCAGGTGGTATGAGACAGAGAGCTATGATTGCTATGGCGCTTTCGTGTGAGCCGGAATTACTGATTGCAGATGAACCGACAACGGCCTTAGATGTTACTATTCAGGCACAGGTGTTAGCTTTGATGAAGGAATTGAATGAAAGGCTCGGCACAGCTACTATTTTAATTACACATAACTTAGGATGTGCTTCCAGTATTTGTGATAGGATCATTGTTATGTATGGTGGAAAAATTATGGAAGAAGGAACAACAGAAGAAATTTTCTATGAACCACATCACCCATATACAATGGGACTTTTGAACTCTGTTCCTAAGGTAACAGGCGAGGAATCTAAGCAAAGACTTGTTCCGATTCTTGGAACACCGCCGGATATGCTTCATCCGCCAACAGGATGTCCATTTTATCCTCGGTGCAAATATGCTATGAAAGTTTGTGCATCTATGCCGGTTCCAGAAGAATATATTAGCGATACACATCGTGTAAGTTGTTTCATGTGTCATCCGGATGCACCAAAGAATGAAGATTATGAAAGTCAGAAGGGAGGAATCCGTAATGGCAAATAATACGCTTCTGGAAGTAAAAGACCTGAAAATGTATTTTGAAAATAAAAAAGGGCTTTTAGGTAAGAAAGTAGAATATGTAAAAGCGGTAGACGGCGTTTCCTTCAAAGTACAAAAAGGGGAAACTATCGGACTTGTAGGGGAATCCGGATGTGGTAAATCAACCACAGGATATTCAATTATGCGTCTCTATAAGCCAACATCCGGACAAATTATATTTGACGGAAAGGATATTGCGCAATTGAGCGCCTCTGAGGTATGGCCGTATAGAAAAAGAATGCAGATGATTTTCCAGGATCCATATGCATCATTAAATCCTAGAATGACGGTGTCTGATATTATTGGTGAGCCACTGGATATTTATCATCTGTTTGAAGGAAAAGAAAGACAGGAGCGTATTTACGAACTGCTAAATACAGTCGGTCTTGGAAAAGATCATGCAAGTCGTTATCCACATGAGTTTTCAGGAGGACAAAGACAGAGAGTCGGAATTGCCAGAGCATTGGCGGTAAATCCGGATTTTGTTGTCTGTGATGAGCCGATTTCAGCGTTGGATGTTAGTATTCAGGCGCAAGTAGTAAATATGCTGGAAGATCTCCAAGAAAGTTTAGGACTTACATATTTATTTATTGCACATGACCTTTCTATGGTAAGACATATATCTAAGAAAGTAGGGGTTATGTACTTAGGATCTCTTGTGGAATTTGCAGAGACAGAAGAACTATATGAGCATACGCTTCATCCGTATACAAAAGCCCTTATGTCAGCAGTTCCTGAACTTGATCCGGCTATCAGTAAAAAGAAGAAACCAGAAATGCTTCAAGGAGATGTTCCAAGTCCGATAGATACGCCGATTGGCTGTAAATTTGCATCAAGATGCCCTTATGCTACACAGCGTTGTAAAGAAGAAAGACCAATATTTAAGAATGTAGGAAATGAACATTATGTAGCATGTCATTTAGTTGAATAATGAGTCATAGAGAAAGGGGAAAGTTATGAAATATAATTTTGATGAGCCTGTAGACAGAAGTAAAAACCGTTCTGCAAAGTATGACGAAAGAGTGAAAAATTTCGGAACAGATCAGGTAATTCCACTTTGGATTGCCGATATGGATTTCCAAACAGCACAGCCGATTATTGATGCCTGCAAAAAGAAAGCAGAAGAAGGTATATGGGGATATACATCTCGTCCGGACAGTTATTTTAAGGCTTATGCTGATTGGCAGAAGAGGCGAAATGGATGGACATTAGATACAGACTTATGCAGCTGGTGTTTGGGGGTAGTTCCAGCCCTTGCAGTTATTATTAAACTATTTACGGATAAGGAAGATAAAGTTTTGATTCAGCCACCTGTTTTTCCGGAATTTTTTGAAATTACAGAAAACACAGGAAGAACGCTCGTACAGAATAATTTCTTAGAGCATGATGGTGTATGGGAAGTGGATTTTGAAGAATTTGAAAGACTGGTAAAAGATCCTAAAGTGAAACTTTTTATCTTATGTAATCCGCATAATCCGTTGGGACGTGTTTGGACGCAGGAAGAACTGGCTAAAATGCTTAGACTCTGCTTTGAAAATGATGTATTGGTAGTTTCAGATGAAATTCATTCAGATATCATATTTCATGGGAAAAAGCACATACCGGCAGCTATTGCAGTACCGGAAGCTGATCAAAAAATCATCACATGTATTTCAGTAACAAAAACATTTAACCTTGCAGGGCTTCAGGCGTCTACGACAGTGTTCCCTAATATAGAGATGAAAAAAGCATTTGACGCTTACTGGAGTGGAATGGATGTACATAGAAATAATGCCTTTAGTTCAGTGGCAATGGAAACAGCGCTGAATGAGGGTGAAGAATGGCTGGAACAGCTTTTGGAATATATTTCTGGTAATCTGGACTTTATTCGTGACTATTTTGAGGAGCACATTCCGAGCATTAAGGCTAATATTCCAGATGCAACTTATCTTGTTTGGTTAGATTGCAGAGCATTAAATATGAGTAATGCAGAATTGAAAAAGTTTATGGTTGAAAAAGCAGGTTTAGGTTTAAGCCCTGGCTCAGACTTTACAAGAGAATTAAGTGGATTTATGCGATTAAATGCAGCATGTCCACGAGTTGTATTACAAAAAGCACTAAAACAATTAGAGGAAGCGGTAAACAATTTATCTTGCTAAACGGAGGTAAAGAAAATGCATGAACTGACACAATTAATTAAGGAAGATATGCGCCCGGCACTTGGTGTGACAGAGCCGGGAGCAATAGCATATGCAGTTTCAAAAGCAAAGTCATTTGTTCCGGGGGCGATTGAAAATGTGACGCTTCTATTAAATAGTGGTATGTATAAAAATGCCTATACTTGTGGAATCCCAAATAGTCATTTTTACGGAAATGAATATGCGGCAGCTTTGGGGGCGGTTGCAGGAAAACCGGAAAAAGAACTGGAGAGTCTTGCAGATGTGACAAAAGAAGATAATGATGCCGCTAGGCAGCTTGTAGCAGAAGGCAAAATTACAGTAAAAATGAGTGAGATCACAAGCCGCATTTTTATTGAGGCACAGGTAAAAACAACGGGCGGAGAAGCGATGGTAAGAATTCGTGACGCGCATACCAATATTGTTCGGATTGAAGTAAATGGTAAGGTTGTTCTGGAAAAGGAGGAAATCACTGAATCCAATGCACAGGAAGAACCGCCTCTGATCCACAACTATACGTTGAGTCAGATTGTTACATATGTGAATACAGTTCCTGTAGAAGAAATTGAATTTATTAAAGCGGCGTATGAGATGAATTATGCACTGTTTGAAGAAGGAATTCAAAATCCAAGAACAACATATGCACGTTATCTGCTTGAGAAAAACGATGGAAAGATCATCTCACAGAACGAATTGAATACAGCTTCACTGCTCTGCAATGCGGCAATTGAAGCGCGTGTTATTGGTCTGGATAAGCCGGCTATGAGTATTACGGGGTCGGGAGCTCATGGAATCATTGCGACAATGCCGTTATATGGTGTGTGTAAGATACGAGGACTGAGTGATGAGATGTTATATCGTGCGACAGCTTTGAGTTATCTTGTTTGTATGTATATTAAAGAATACTCCGGCAAACTTTCTGCATTTTGTGGCTGTGGTATTGCGGCAGGAACCGGAATGGCATGTGCATTAGTGTATTTGAATGGCGGAGATGAACATGCGATGGCAAGAACAATTAATAATATGTCCAGCAGCATTACCGGTATGATCTGCCATGGTGGAAATAAAGGATGCACCATGAAAGGAATTGTAGCTGTGAATGCAGCATTTCAGTCAGCGGATTTTGCAATGCATGAGATTTATATTGATGAAATTCATGGAATTAATGGAGCTTCACCGGAAGAGACGATGCGGTATATGGGTGAAATTGCATCTCCGGGAATGATTGGAACGGAAAAAACGATAGTAGATATTTTACAGGAAAAAAGTCAATAAGAGAAAACAGATTATTTCTGCTGGCAGACGATGAGCTGCCGGCAGTTTTTTTATTTGTAGTGTTTCTACTTTTTTACACAGATTTAACAGAAAAAGGTATTTGGATTTAACAATGGGACATTATAGTAATAGATGTCAACAGAAATGAATTAAAAGAGGAGATCATATATTATGAAAAAGTTAACAGTATTACTATTAGCAGGAGTTTTAGCAGGAAGTGTACTTACAGGATGTGGAAGTAAAGACAGCGATGCAGCTGATGGGGGAAACAAGGAAGGAGCTTCCGGATGGGATGAAGCAGGAAAAATTTCCGTTGTATCAAGAGAAGATGGTTCCGGAACAAGAGGAGCATTCGTAGAACTTTTCGGAGTTGAAGAAGAAAAAGACGGCGAGAAAGTGGATATGACAACAGCAGATGCCAATATTACAAACAGCACATCAGTTATGATGACACAGGTTGCCGGAAATGAATACGCGATTGGATATACATCTCTTGGTGCATTAAATGATACGGTCAAAGCAGTAAAAATTGGCGGTGTAGATGCATCGGCAGAGAACGTAAAGAAGGGCAGTTATGAAATTTCAAGACCATTTAATATTGCGGTAAAAGAAGGCGTAAGTGATGCAGCCAAAGACTTCATGGGATTTATTATGAGTGAAGAAGGACAGGCAATCATTGAAGAAGAAGGTTATATTCCGGTAGAAGTAGAAGGAGCTTATGCATCTACAGGAGCATCAGGAAAAGTAACAGTAGGCGGTTCTTCTTCTGTAGCGCCGGTTATGGAAAAACTTGCAGAAGCATATAAAAAAGTGAATACAAATGTAAATGTGGAAGTGCAGCAGAGCGACTCTACAACAGGAATGACATCAGCAATGGACGGATCTTACGATATTGGAATGGCATCAAGAGAACTGAAAGATTCTGAATTAGAAGGCGGACTGACACCAACGGTCATTGCACTTGACGGAATCGCAGTCATTGTTAATAACGATAATGCAACAGAAGATTTAACAAAAGATCAGGTAAAAGCAATTTTTACAGGTGAAGTTTCTACATGGAAAGAAGCTCTTGAAAAATAATCGGGAGAGAGAATAAGAGGTATAGCAGATGAAACAGTGGAAAGAGCGGGCAATGCACATTGTATTTCTTGTAGCAGCGTGCATGTCGATTATGGCAGTCATTTTAATCTGTGTATTTCTCTTCGGAAATGGAATTCCAGCTATTCAGAAAATCGGGTGGCTGGAATTCCTTTTCGGGGAAATATGGCGGCCGTCCAACAATCTTTACGGAATTCTTCCGATGATTCTTGGAAGTATTTATGTAACGGCAGGAGCGATTGTGATCGGTGTTCCGATTGGAATTCTGACAGCAATTTTTATGGCGTTTTACTGTCCAAAGAAAATTTATCCAGGGTTAAAGGCAGCGACAGAACTGCTGGCCGGAATTCCATCAGTTGTGTATGGATTTTTCGGTCTTGTAGTATTGGTACCGGTTATTCGTGAATTCCTTCCGCCGGGATATGACGGAAATTCAATGCTGACAGCTTCTATTTTGCTTGGTATCATGATTCTTCCGACGATTATCGGTGTGACAGAATCTGCGCTTAGAGCAGTGCCGATATCTTACTATGAAGGAACATTGGCGCTCGGAGCTACTCATGAGAGAAGTATTTTTAAAGTTGTGCTTCCGGCAGCAAAATCCGGTGTGACAGCAGGTGTTATTCTTGGAATCGGAAGAGCTATTGGGGAAACAATGGCGGTAATTCTTGTCGCAGGTAACCAGCCGCGTATGCCAAAAGGGCTGATTGAAGGTGTCCGCACGTTAACATCTAATATTGTAATTGAAATGGGATATGCGACAGATCTTCACCGTGAAGCTTTGATTGCGACGGCGGTTGTACTGTTTGTTTTTATCTTATTGATCAATTTATGTGCGTCTGCCTTACAGCAGAAGAAATCTTAGAAACGGAGGAAAGAAATGATGACAACACAGCATGAAAGTTTAAAAAAGAAAACTCATCTTCCGTCTTTGATTATGAAGATATTTGTGTATTTATCTGCGGCAATTACATTTACGGTACTCATTCTTTTAATCGCATATATTATGATCAAAGGAATTCCGCATCTGAAACCGGAATTTTTCTCGCTGCACTATACATCGGATAATGTCTCCTTTGTTCCGGCGCTGATTACAACAGTGATTATGACGGCGTTGGCATTGATTGTGGCAGTTCCTCTCGGATTGTTTGCAGCAATTTATCTTGTGGAATATACAGGCAAGAGAAAAAAACTGGTAGGGATGATTCGTCTGACAACAGAAACATTGTCAGGAATTCCATCAATTGTATACGGTTTGTTTGGTATGCTGTTTTTTGTAAATACACTGGAAATAGGATTCTCGATCCTTGCAGGTGCGGCAACGCTTTCTATTATGATTCTGCCGCTGATTATGCGTACTGCAGAGGAAGCGTTGAAATCAGTTCCGGATTCTTTTCGAGAAGGCAGTTTCGGACTTGGTGCAGGAAAACTTCGTACGATTTTTCATGTAGTTCTTCCGGCAGCAGTGCCTGGAATTATGGCAGGTATCATTCTTGCTATCGGACGTATTGTTGGAGAGACGGCGGCGCTAATGTACACGGCAGGAACGGTTGCGAAGATTCCGAAATCACTTTTTGATTCCGCCAGAACACTTTCTGTTCATATGTACAGCCTGTCAAATGAGGGGCTATACATGAATCAGGCCTATGCGACAGCGGTTATTCTACTTGTATTAGTAATTGTGATGAACGCGGCATCAGGAGCATTTGCAAAGAAATTTATGAAAGGTAGAGACAATGGATAAAATTACAATTAAAAATGTGGATCTGTTTTATCAGGATTTTCAGGCATTGAAAAATATTAATCTGTCAATTGAAGAAAAGAAAATTACAGCGTTTATCGGGCCGAGCGGTTGTGGAAAATCAACTTTGCTGAAGTCGCTAAACCGTATGAATGACTTAGTTGACGGTTGTAAAGTGACCGGAGAAATCTGCTTGGACGGAGAAGATATTTACAAGAATATTGATGTGAACTTATTAAGAAAGCGTGTTGGAATGGTATTCCAGAAACCAAATCCATTTCCGATGAGTATCTATGATAATATTGCATATGGACCTCGCACACATGGTATCCGCTCGAAACAAAAATTAGATGATATTGTGGAAAAATCACTGCGTGGTGCAGCAATTTGGGAAGAAACAAAGGATTGTCTGAAGAAAAGCGCGCTGCAGATGTCAGGAGGACAGCAGCAGAGGTTATGCATTGCAAGAGCCCTTGCGGTACAACCGGAAGTACTTTTGATGGACGAACCGACATCGGCGCTTGATCCGGTATCTACCTCTAAGATCGAAGACCTTGCAATGGAGCTGAAAAAAGATTATACTATCGTTATCGTAACACATAATATGCAGCAGGCAGTCAGAATTTCTGATAATACAGCATTTTTCCTGCTTGGAGAGATGGTAGAATATAATGAAACAGAGAAATTATTTTCCATTCCGTCAGACAAACGAACGGAAGATTATATTACAGGGAGGTTTGGCTAGGCTATGCGGAGCAGATTTGATAAAGAACTGGACACTCTTAATTTACGTCTGATTCAGATGGGAAAGAGCTGTGAAGAAGCGATTGAGAAAGTAACACAGGCGCTGCACAAGCGTTCAGAAGAGATGGCGCGGGAGATTATCCGGGAAGATGAGAGCATTGACCGGATGGAGAAAGAGATAGAGCAGATGTGTCTTCGGCTTCTTCTAATGCAGCAGCCGGTGGCAAAGGATTTGCGGCGGATATCTGCAGCGCTGAAAATGATTACGGATATGGAGCGCATTGGCGATCAGACGGCAGATATTGCAGATATTATTCTTCACAATGACTTTAAAGGCGAGTATCACCTTTCGCAAGTGGATAAGATGTCAGAGGCAGTCGCGAAAATGGTACAGGAGAGCATCCGGGCATACGTTAATCGGGATCTCGCCCTTGCAAGACAGGTAATGGAGGAAGACGATAAAGTAGATGAGCTTTTCCTGCAGGCCAAAAATTCCCTTGTGAAAGTGATCAGAGAAGAGCAGGGCAGTCATGGAGATGAGATTGTGAATCTTGTTATGGTAATGAAATATCTGGAACGTATTGGCGATCACGCAACAAATATAGCGGAGTGGGTGGAATTTTCTATTACGGGCGTACACAAGGATGGCAACCACGCCGAATATGAAGTGTAGAAGGAGAAGAACATGATCTATTGTGTTGAGGATGATAAAAATATCAGAGATCTGGTAATCTATACGCTGGAATCCACAGGAATGAAAGCTGAAGGCTTTGGAGACGGAAAAGCGTTTAAAGAAGCGCTGAAGGAAAAAAAGCCAACGCTGATTTTGATGGATATTATGCTTCCGGGAGAGGATGGGCTTTCTCTCCTGAAAGAATTAAAGACATCGGCAGCAACGAAAGGAATCCCGGTAATTATGGTAACGGCGAAAGGTTCTGAATATGACAAAGTTGTAGGGCTTGATGGCGGGGCAGATGATTATATTACAAAGCCTTTCGGGATGATGGAGCTTGTTTCAAGAATTAAGGCAGTCTTGCGCAGAACGATGCCGCAAGAAAAAGAAATTCTCCAGTCGGGGATCCTAAGGCTGAATGTGAAGAAGCATGAAGTGACGGTAGAGAATAAAGAAGTTATCCTAACACTGAAAGAGTTTGAACTTCTGGAGAAACTTCTCAAGAACAGCGGTATCGTGTTGAGAAGAGATCGCCTTCTTGAAGAAATCTGGGGGTATGATTATGCGGGAGAAACCCGTACGGTGGATGTGCATATTCGTACCTTGCGTCAGAAACTGGGAAAAGCCGGCGACCTGATCGAGACAGTAAGAGGTGTCGGATATCGGATAGGAGCAGAGAATGAGCAGTAAAATACAAAGAAGCATGGTGCTTGTGCTTAGCATAACCCTGCTTCTTTCTTTCGCGTTTACAACGCTGGTATTGTATCAGCAGACGTTGGAAGATATGAAGCGGGAAGTGCGGCAGGAAGTGAAATATATTGAGAAGGCGTTGGAGATTTCTGAGAAGGATTACCTTTCTGATTTAGACGAATTTATTGGTGGAAATCGTCTGATGCTGATAGAGAAAGACGGAACGGTAGTTTATGATTCCAGCACAGAAAAAGTAGAAAACGTGCCAAACCACGGAAGCCGCGAGGAAGTTCTGGAAGCATTGGAACACGGTGAAGGCGAGGCGCTTAGAAGGTCAGACACATTTAAAAAACAAACATATTATTATGCCAAATACCTCAGCAGCGGAAAAGTTCTGAGAATTTCTAAAACGACAGATACTGTATTTAGTACGATGGCAGATCTGCTTCCGAGTCTCGGGATTATGGCTGTTGTCATGATCACGATAGCATTGATTATGGCAAAATGGCAGACAAATCGTCTGATTAAGCCGATTAATGAGATTGATCTGGAACATCCGACAAGTCATATTGCTTATGAGGAGTTACTGCCGCTTCTTCAAAGTATTGAAAACCAAAATCAGGAAAAAGCGAAAGTAGAGCAGATGAGGAAAGAGTTCTCGGCAAATGTATCTCATGAGCTAAAAACACCGCTTACATCGATTTCCGGCTATGCGGAATTGATGATGAATGGTCTTGTGCGTCCGGAAGATATACAGACGTTTGCGGGAATTATTTACAACGAAGGCAATCGGATGCTGACGCTTGTGGATGATATTATCCGTCTTTCGCGTCTGGATGAAGAGAGTATTGAACTGGAAAAAGAAAAAGTGGATTTCTTCGATATGGCAATGCAGATCTGTCAGAGGTTATCGCTAAAGGCTAAAAAACAGAATGTACATATGGAAGTGACAGGAGAACATGTAACGTATGTGGGAATCCGTCAGATTCTTGAAGAGATGATCTATAATATAGCGGATAATGCTATTAAATACAATCAGCCGGGAGGATATGTGAAAATCTGGACCGGAGCAGTTATGGGAGTGCCGAAAGTGATTATTGAAGACAATGGAATTGGAATTCCGGAAGAATCACTGGAGCGTATTTTTGAGCGGTTTTACCGAGTGGATAAAAGTCATTCAAAAGAGACCGGAGGTACCGGACTTGGGCTTTCCATTGTGAAGCATGGAGCAATTCTCCATAATGCAAGAGTGAATGTAGAAAGTACGCTCGGAAAAGGAACGAAGATGGAATTGGTGTTTGAACCAAAACGGAGACAGAAGGAAAGCCGGGAATAAATTCCCGGCTCATTTCATATTCTAATGATAAGATTATTTGTTTACGTTTGCTTTATGATTTTTGAAAATCATAGCGCCAACCAAACCGGCGATGGATCCGCCAATTGCACCTAAAACAAGTGCGGCAACAACTTTCAGCGGTGGGTTGAATGCGAATGGAGCGAGCAGTCCAGGAATTGGAGATGCTGTTCCAGGCGCGTTGTTGATAATTCCAAGTGCGGCAGCGGCGATACCGGCAAGACCTCCTCCGAAGAAGTTGGAACCATAAATCGGAATCGGATTGGCAGTGATGATAGGCGCCTGTGTCAGAGGTTCTAACATAACAGCCATAACGTTGCTCTTGTCACCAAGTTTTAATTTGTGGAAAATAAGTCCATTTGTAAAGGAACCACCGAAGCAAGCGATTGCTGCGATACCCATTGCAAGACCTTTCAGTCCGAGCATAGCAGTCAATGCCATAGAGCTAAGCGGAGATGTACAGATCATCTTCATAATTCCACCGAGTAAGAATCCCATTACAAGAGGAGACTGTTCAGCTGCTGCAGTAATTGTTCCGCCGATTTTAACAAGTGTAGCGTTAACAACCGGGTTAACAGCGAATGCTACGAAATGTGCAAGCGGTGCGACAACGAGTGCTCCTACGATTACATTCAGACCTTCCGGCAGTTTCTTCTCAAGAAGCGGAGAAATAAGTCCTACTACATATCCGGCAACGAAGCCCGGAAGAATGCCGTATGAACCGATTGCAACACCGGCAGAAATCGCAAGAACCGGATTAGCACCCATACTGAGCGGTACAGCGATTGCAGCAGCAACGCCGCCAAGACTTCCGGAAGTTGTACCAACTGTCTTAAAGAATTCCAGATTTAAAAGATCGCCCGTAATATAGCTGTGAATCGCTTCTACGAGGAATGTTGCGATAGCGGCGTTAGCCATACCGCTCATAGCTTGTGAGCCTTTTGGTGCTTTCATACTGAATAAGGAGAAAGCAGCCAGAGTTAACAGGAGTAAACCTACTCCACTAAGAATAGTCATCATAATTTTTTACCCTTCCCTTCAAATTCTATTTCCAAATCTCTTTGATGACGTTACTATAATAATCAGGTTTCAAAAAACTACAAATGGTGTCAAAGAAAATTGAAAAAAGTGAAGAAAATGGACAAGTTTGTGCAAAATGCACAAAAATTAGTTCTGGCTATACAGCATTAATGCATTTAAAAAGTTCTTGATTTTTACATTCCCATGCTTATCGGATTTGCCGCGTATAAAATCCATTTCTTTTCGAACCTGTTCAAAGTTATAAAGCGTTGTAGAATACTCCATAAAAATATCATTTGAATAATCTTCCAGTCCAAGATGAGCAAGGTTGACCATGCCGGCATTTGCAGCCCGGCGGATGCGCTGTTCTACAGATTTTGGATTATCGCTGAATTGTCCGCAGAGTTCATTTAAAGTAGAGTCATCTACCGTTTGTCCATGCTCTACAAGAAAGTCTATAAGAGCAATAATATCTTTGCTTCCAATCTCTCCTATGATGCCAAGCTTTTGAAGAACATTTTTTAGTTTTGTGATATATTTCTTCTCTGTTTGTTTTACATTGGCGGCAGTATGATTGGAAAGTTGTTTCAGGTCGTGGCTGAGAAGAGACTGCATCTTTTCCAATGTCTGGCGCATTGTAACAGTCTGGCAGACTGTTCGGATGACGCTTTCCACCTCGACACTGTTGATTGGTTTGTGAATATAAAATTCAATGCCGCTCTCATAGGCATCAGAAATCATATCTTTGGAAGAAACCTGAGAAAGCATGATAAAAGCAATATTAGGATTCGTCTGCTTTAGCTTGCTCACAAAGCTGATTCCGTCCATTTCCGGCATTAAAAGATCGACAATTACAATATCCGGATGGGCAAATGAAATGTCTTCAAGAGCTTCCACGGGATCTCCGCAGGAACCGCAGACATTTCCGAGTTTTCGGTCCCGGATGATTAATTTTAAAATATTTCTAATATTGGAATCATCATCTACTAAATAAAAATTCATGAATTAGCCTCCAGTTCATTCTTTGGAATTTGAATTGTGAAAGTAGTATTGCCGGGTCTGGATGCAACACAGATGGATCCGTGAAGCTGGCTTGTGATCAGATCTTGTACCAGATTCAGTCCGAGTCCGCGGCTGATCTCGCCGGTGGAATAGTTGATCTTTGTAGAAAATCCCGGATGAAAGATTTCCGGCAGATCTTCTTTGGCAATACCCGGTCCATTATCACATATTTCTATCAAATAGTTGTCGTCCTGCTCGTGAATTCTTAGCTGAATTATTACATTAGAATCTTCTTCTGCAGCTTCGAGTGCATTTGTAAAAAGATTACGAAAAATGGACATAAAGAAATAGTGCTTGTCAGTATAAAGTTTTGGCGGGAAGTCCGTTAAAAGCTCAAAGCTGCGGTGTTTGAGAAGCGGGCTTCCGTGGAAAGAAGATTCTACAATATGAAGAATCTCTCGCATATACATGCCTTCATCCTGTACATTCATGTCCAAAGCGTCGGAAATGCCGCGCAGGATTAAGTTGTATTCTTTTTTGATTTCATGAATGTCTTTCGCAACGCTAAGCGCGGTCTTCGTTAGTTCCTCATCTGCTTCCATCCGTTTTAGTTCGTGGAAAAGGCGGTAAGATGTATTCATTGTATTTTCGATGAGTTCCGTGTTCTTTTTCATCCAGATGACTTCTCCGTTCAGTTTGGAAATGAGGAGCATAAGCTTCTGATAACGCTCGGCATGTTCTTGCTTTAAGAGAACAAGGTGATATCTCTGCAGCAGTGAAAGGAACAGCCAGATGATGCAGGAGCGGATCACCGCAATTAGAAGAATGCTTGTCTGGGTAGAAATGTGGAATGCAGAAACATTGGAACGAAAAAGTAATTCTACAAAGTTAGCAGCGTAATCCATCAATATAAAATAGAAGAAATCTGGAAAGCGTTTGAAAAAGGTATGTCTGCGATGAGTGAACAATGTGAGAAGCAGACCGTATGTGATATAGAAAAACATTTCCGGAAAGCAACTGATTAAGGCACCATCAAAGGTCTTCTGTTCAAATAAATATTGAAGAACTCTTGAAAAAAATACAGCTCCGCCGGAGAAAAAGGTAATTGCCGGAAGAGAAATATCATCGAAGAGAAACAAAAACACTGGAATACATATAATTCCAACAGAAATACGGAAACTGGCATCAAACAGACTGATTTGAAACTGCGCTGCGATGGCAATGAGAAGACTGAGCAAAAAAGAAGTTTTCCATGTAGCTTTTGAAAAGGAATGATGCTGTATCATAAAATCCTCCTGTATGATATAATATCTTTATTTCCTTATTTTAACACAGGGGAAAGGTCTTTGAAAGAAAAGAATCAGAAAAATGCAACGTATTGTCGTGAAGGATAAAAAACTTGTGTTAAAATAAGAGCGGAATGCAGTTAAGAGAGAACAAGTCAGGAGGAAACAGCAGATGAAGATTATTTTTATTAGGCATGGCGAGCCGGACTATTCTATTGATTCGTTGACAGACAAGGGATGGCGTGAGGCATATGCACTGGCAGAACGAATTCAGAAGTGGGAAGTGAAGGAGTTTTATGTCTCACCGCTTGGGAGAGCTCAGGATACGGCAAAGGCAGGAATGAGCAAACTTGATCGGCAGGCAGTAACGCTGGACTGGCTTGAAGAATTTCGTGCAAGAGTGGATGAGCCGATCAGCGGCAGAAGAAAAGTACCGTGGGATTTCTTTCCGGAACACTGGACGAAAGACGACCGTTATTATGAGCGGGAACATTGGATGGAAGGAGATATTATGACGGGGGAAGTAAAGGCTGTATATGATGAAACATGCCAGGGGCTGGATGCACTTTTAAAGTCTTATGGATATGTAAGAGAGGGGCGATATTATCGGGTGGAACAACATAATGACGATACGATCGTACTTTTCTGTCATATGGGAATTATCGCGGCTATGATGTGCCATCTGACGGGAATTCCAATGCCGCTTCTGATGCATGGCTTTTTTCTGGCGCCAACGTCTGTCAGTGTCGTTCAGACAGAGGAGAGAAAAGATGATATTGCATATTTTCGCTGTCAGGTGTTTGGAGATACCCGGCATCTTCATGATGCGAACGAACCGATTTCGTCCTCAGGATATTATGCAGAAGCATTTCAGGGGTAAGAGATGGCGGAAGTAATTTGTTTGTGATACAATAGCTGCAGAATGAATTTGCAGATATGGGATAGTCTATAAACTAGGAGGTATTCGTATGACAATATTAACAACAATAAAAGAAACAGTAAACACACTCTTCAAGAGAGAATGGACAGTGACAGAAAAAGTACTTGTGGCAGCCAATTGTCTGCTGCTTGGTACGATGATCGGGATGCTGTTAGCGCCACGAAAAGGCAATTTTGCGCTTGGTTCCTATAATAAAAACTATTCTTGCCCGGATATTGATGAAGAAGGCTGGATTGACGAGGAAGACTAGGAAACATTTGAAAGAAAATCCAGAAGGAGGAAAGAAAGATGACATATATCGCAGTTGAGAAGCGTTATGAGAAAATGCAGTATCGGCACAGTGGAAAAAGTGGATTAAAACTTCCGGAAGTATCCCTTGGGCTATGGCATAATTTTGGAACGAATAATGATTTCGAAAATATGACAGAAATGTGCAAGGCAGCATTTGATGCAGGAATTACACATTTTGATCTGGCGAATAATTATGGGCCGGTTCCGGGAAGTGCGGAAGAAAATTTCGGCCGGATAATTAATGGAGATTTGAAACCATATCGGGATGAGCTTGTGATCAGTACGAAAGCAGGATATGAAATGTGGCCGGGACCATACGGAGACGGCGGAAGCAGGAAATATCTGCTGTCAAGTCTGGATCAGAGCCTAAAGCGGATGAAGCTTGAGTATGTGGATATTTTTTATCATCACCGGATGGATAAAGAGACACCTCTGGAGGAAAGCATGGAAGCGCTCAATACTGCTGTGAAGAGCGGAAAAGCGCTTTATGCGGGAATTTCCAACTATGATGCCAAAACAACAAAAAAAGCAATGAAGATATTGAAGAAGCTGAACTGTCCATTTGTGATCAATCAGGTTAGATATTCTATATTTGATCGTTGGATTGAGGAGGATGGTTTGAAAACATTTGCAGAAGAAAATGGATGTGGTCTGATCGCATTTAGTCCGTTGGCACAGGGGCTTCTGACGGACAAATACCTGCACGGAATCCCAGAAGACAGCAGGATACGCCGCGATGGAAGGTTTTTGAAAGAAAGTGCGCTTACAGAAGAGCGTCTGGAAATGATTCGGGAACTGAATGAATTGGCGAAAAATCGGGAACAGACACTGGCGCAGATGGCGTTATCATGGATTCTAAAAGATCGGGCATTGACAAGTGTTTTGATTGGCGCATCAAAGCCGGAGCAGATTCTGGAAAATGTAAAAATTGTTGGAAAAACAGACTTTACTCAGGAGGAGTTGAAGAGAATTGACTTAATCTGTAAAGGGAAGAAACTGCACAACAGAAAAGAGAAAGAATAACGGACTAGAAAGAGGAGGAGAGCAGAAACATGAAATTTACAAAGATGCAAGGATTGGGAAATGATTATGTCTATGTGAATTGTTTCAAGGAAACGATTCCAAATCCATCGGAGACAGCACGTTTTGTCAGTGACCGGCATTTTGGAATCGGTTCAGATGGGTTAATTATGATTAATCCGTCTGAAAAGGCCGATTTTGAAATGGAAATGTATAATGCAGATGGAACACGGGGAGAGATGTGCGGCAATGGAATCCGCTGTGTTGGAAAATTTGTTTATGACTATGGTCTGACAGATCAGACAGAAATTGCTGTTGAAACATTGGCAGGAATCAAATATTTGCATCTGACTGTGGAAGATGGAAAAGCGGTTGAGATTCGGGTAGATATGGGAAGTCCGGTGTTGGATGCAGATGAAATCCCGGTTGTATCTAAGAATGAACAGGTGGTGGATGAACCAATTGTTGTAGATGGAAGAGAATATCGAATGACAGCAGTTTCCATGGGGAATCCGCACACTGTTGTATTTGTAGAAGATGTGAAAGGTTTGGAACTTGAAAAAATCGGACCGAAATTTGAACAGCATGAGCGGTTTCCTCGGCGTGTAAATACAGAATTTGCTCGTGTATTAGATCGAAGAACAGTAGAAATGCGTGTTTGGGAAAGAGGTTCCGGTGAGACGCTGGCTTGTGGAACAGGGGCCTGTGCAGTAGCAGTAGCATGCATTTTGAATGAATTGACAGAGGATGAGGTAACTGTGAAGCTTCTTGGAGGAGATCTTAAAATTCAGTGGGATCGAGAGAAAAATAAGGTATACATGACTGGACCGGCAGAAATTGTATTTGAGGGAGAAATTTCTATTTAATTAAAAGAAAAAGCCGCTCTTGCAGATGATATATGTCTCTAAAGCAGAGAAGAAATATCATGAACTGCAGGAGCGGTTTTTTGTACATAGGATTTTGAAGGAATTTCTTATATAACAAAAAAACGCCCAGAGGACGTTTTTAGAAGCTACGGATAGAGGACTCGAACCTCTACTAACAGAGTCAGAGTCTGCTGTGCT
>CAUCYJ010000024.1:0-18696 GCA_958446945.1 uncultured Lachnospiraceae bacterium
TCAATAGAATGTGTTTTTACTTAATTTTTGTAGGACAGTTGTCTTTATCTTTGTATTTCTTAAGTCTTTGTTAATAAATTTTCGTTTTCTTTTAGAAACTCAACATACTTTAGACATATTTTTAACGTATACTAAGAGTCAGATAGATGAGGAACACTCAACTATCTCCCCCCTCATAAAGTAATCACTTGGTGGAATAAACCATAACAAGTGACACTTTACTCTCATTCCTTTAGATAACTATAAAACCAACGAAACCCGTTAGCCGGAAGGTTAACGGGTTTTCGCTGTTTATATCTTTTTATATTCTTTTTACAAGTTTTTATTATAATAGCTTTCTGATAACGCCTGACATATATACAGAAAAAAACACTTCCTGTTATTAGAAGAAGTGCTTTTTTCCACATTTAATTATTTAGTTTATCTAAGGTAGTGTTCTACAATAGATACAAATGCTGCTGAACCCATATATAGAACGTCTTCATCTACATTAAAGAGTGGATTATGATGTGGTACATCTGTATGTTTTTCTGGATTTGAAGAACTCAAGAAGAAAAATGAACCTGGTACTTCCTGTAAATAATATGCAAAATCTTCTCCACCCATGTTTGGAGCCGGAATCTCTGTAATTACATTTTCTTCTCCAACAACCTCTTTAATCGCTTCTGCTGCAAGTGCTGCCATTTCAGCATCATTAATTACCGGCGGAGCACCCCAATCCATAAAGTATTCCACTTCACCTCCGAAAGTAGCTGCGACGCTCTTTGAAATCTCTTCTATTCTCTTGCCAAGCTGTTGTCTTACCGGTTCTTCCAATGCGCGTATTGTACCTTCAATCTCAACAAAATCCGGAATCGCATTGTATGATTTTCCACCATGAATTAATCCAATCGTGAGAACTGCCGGTTTTGTCGCTGCAATCTCTCTTGCAATTACTGTCTGAAGAGCAATAACAATATGAGAAGCAATGTTAATTGGATCAATACCCTTTTCTGGTGAAGAGCCATGACAACCTACACCTTTTACTTTAAGAACAAATCGATCATAAGATGCCATACAACAGCCTGGCGTTACAATGATTTTACCTGAAGTTAATTTCTTATCCATAATAGTTCCAATATGTTGCCCAAATACGGCATCTACACCTTCCATGGCACCATCAGCAACCATGATCTGAGCACCTTTTGAAAGTTCTTCTGCTGTCTGGAATAAGAGTCGAACTTTACCTTTTAACTCTGCTCTATGAGCATTTAATACTCTCGCTGCCCCTAAAAGCATTGCTGTGTGAGTATCATGCCCACATGCATGCATACAGCCTTCATGTTTAGAAATATAGTCCACATCATTTTCTTCTGTAATATGGAGCGCATCCATATCTGCACGAAGTGCAATTGTTTTACCTGGCTGACCGCCTTCGATTTCTGCAATAATACTACTGTCAACTTCCGAACATTTATAAGAAATGCCAAGTCTGTCTAATTCATCCAGTACATATTTCTGAGTCTTTGGTAAAATTTTCCCTACTTCCGGAATCTGATGTAATTCTCTTCTCATTCTCACAATTTCATTCTGCAATTCTTTACATTCTTCCCACATTTTCATACAAGCACCTCCATAAAATAACTTGTAAATATAAACTTTTAAATTAAATATTAATTACTATTTCGCTTTATTTTCTTTTACATATAAAAGTCTTGCGAATCCAAGACTTCCGAATACAGATACGATAATAAGTACCCATGTAGGCGGAGCGATTGTAAATTTTAACAGCAACGGAAGTCCAAGACCAAATATTGCAACTTTAGGATATTTCACTGCCCAAGTACCAAATGTTCCACCAAAAATAGCTGCTGCCGCATATTTCGTTAACGCTGAACTAATAATTGCCGGAAGAACCGATACTACTGCAGATCCAATTAAAACCGCACTTGTTGTAGCAATTAAATTTGTTACGATAGATCCACAAATAGCCATTGTAGATGCAACTTCAGCCTGAAGTGTTCCTGGTTCACTTTCTGTAGATTCCAGTGCAACTGTAGCGCATGGAACTCGCATATTGCCGATATTACCAGAAAGGAAACTTAAATATGTACCTGTAAGACCTAATGAAGCATAATAGGATACCGGTTCTACAATGTAGAATGCGCCAAACGATAATGCAACCATTCCCCACGCAGACAATACAAGTTTAGGATCTGGCCAACAATCATATTTTACACACAGCCAAATAACAGGGATAAAGGCTGTAACAGCAGCAAGAAGGTTGGTCGGACAACCAATCCGGATACTGTTCTTTTTCCATTCTTTTAAGAGTTGATTATTATCCATAGTTATTCCTCCTTCTATGCTATGATTAAATCACATACAATCGCACAAGCCATACCAATAATCATTGCGATACCTAATGTGTATTCACGTAATTTAGGAAACTTAGGTACTACAAATTTAGCAAGGAACATCATGCTAAAGATACCACCTAACACTGCTGCAGTTCCACCAGCACCTTTAGAAATCTCATTAACATTCAGATAACCAAAGATACCAAGTGAACATGCTCCACTAAGAACTACAAGCCATTTTCCATCTCCACCACTAATCTTATCTCTAACTTTTTCAAGTGCTGGTGTAATTACACCTGTAGACACGAGCCATCCAGCACCATTTAATGTCATTGTAAACCAGCTGACAGCCATAACTGTTAGTGTAAAACCTGCCCCACCTAACTCAACTCCACATGCCTGCGCACCTAATGTTGCTGCTGTAAGTTCTGTTGGTGCTGCACCAATGATAGAAAGTCTCAGCCATGCTAAAGGACCACCAATAGAAGACATCAACCCTACCATAACAATAAATACACCAAGTGCAGGGCCAATTGCTGAAATTAATCCAACTCGAAATGCTTTTTTAGGTATACTATCTGGTATGTTAGCTCTTACTGCTGTTTTCTTTGCCATTCGCATATAAAGAATGGCCTGTAATAAAGAAATAAAAACAGTAATACCACACAGTAACCAGAGGATACTAGAATTTGAAATTTTTACATAATCCATACATTTCACTCCTTTAAATATCACGTTTTCTTTTAATAGTGTCAACACCCTTGATATATCGAAGTATATCATTTTCACTAGTTAAAACATATGTATTCATAGTACAAAAACATTCTTGAAATAATCAAAAATCAAATAATCTTTGTATTTTATGTACATATATTGTACAATAGACTTGTATTCAAGAAACATTATACTATTATTTTTGCACAATATAGATTTGTTTAAAGGAGTAATTATGACTATCTATGACTTATTACAATTACCCTCTCTAAAAGATAAACTCAGAATTGCTGCGGGATTTTCTGGATTAGGACGAAAAATTTCTTCCGTTACTGTAATTGATACACCTGACGGTTTCAATTGGTTGAAAGGCGGTGAAGTTATCATCACTACCGCATATGCCATGAATAATAGTGAAGATGCATTTGTCAAATTTGTCAAAGACTCTATCAAAAAAAACGGAAGTGCATTGATTATTAAACTTGATCGTTATTGGAACACAATTCCAGACAAGGTTCTTCAATTAGCTGAACAAGAAAAATTCCCTATTCTTTCTTCTCCGGGTTCATTGGCCTTTCTGGACATTATAACCCCCGTGCTTTCGAATATTGTTTCTGTACAGGCTCTTGCATTACAAGAATCAAATAATATTCATAAACGCTTTACCGAATTAGCTATCAATGAAAATACTATTCCTGAAATCCTTCACACATTAGGTAGTTTAATCAAAGCACCTGTAGCTTTTGTTGACGAAGTTTTCGGGAAAATATATTTTTCTTCAGAATACAATTATAATCATATTCAAGATAGTTCTTATTATATAAATAACTATGAAACTTTTTTGGTTGCGAGTAAAAAACAGCAATATGGATATATTGTAGATTTGACTGAACATTCAAAAAAACAAGAAAAAGATATTTGGGAACTGAATATTTACCAAACTGCAATCGAATATGCCAGTATTGTAATTATCGTTCGAATGCAAATGCTTCTTAGCAATAAACTTATAGAAGATAAATATAAAACTTCTTTTATTGAAGATTTATTTTTAAATAATGTTAAAACACTTACCGAAATTCAATCCAAAGCGCAGCTATATGGATGGAATTTTATAGATGGTGGTCTAGCTGTCATCATAGACATTAATAATATTAAAAAGAAATATATTACTAATTTGGATAAAGAAACAAACTCAAAGCTTCAAAATTATATTGACTGTATTTTCCGTACATCTATTCAATATATGAAACAGTATTTTCCTAATACCAAGTATTACTCGCAAAGTGACGTGATCTCTTTTCTTATTTTTGATGAATATAAAACTGAAACCAAAGAAAAATTAAAACATGTATTTGAGGATATCCAGTCATATTTAGCACCCCTTGTCCCTTTTACAGTTACTATGGCTGTTGGCAGTTATGTGGACCAACTTATTAACATACATCAAAGTTATGAACAAGCAAAAAAAGTTATTCAAATAAGTTACCAAATGGAGAAATTCAACTGTATTATCTTTTTTGACGAAATTGGAGTCTATCGCCTACTATTTTCAATTGCAGACCAAAAAGAATCCTTTGACTTTTGCCTTAAATACATTAAACCTTTAAAAGATTACGATCAAAGATACCATACAGACTTACTTGAAACACTTTATATGATTGTGGAATGTGGATGGAATATCAAAGATGCTTCGCAGAAATTATTTATTCATTATAATTCTGCAAAATATCGTTTTAGAAAAATATGTGAGATTTTGAATATTGATCTGAAAGAAACCGTTTTACATACAGAAGTGGAATTAGCTGTTAAACTTTATCAGCTTCATCAAACATCCATGTTTTAAATATCTACAGCGAAAACCCGTTAACCTTCCGGCTAACGGGTTTCGTTGGTTTTATAGTTATCTAAAGGAATGAGAGTAAAGTGTCACTTGTTATGGTTGGTTCCACCAAGTGATTACTTTATGAGGGGGGTGATAAATGAGTGTTTCTCATCTATCTGACTCTTAGTATACGTGAAAAATGTGTCCAAAGTATGTTAATATTCTAAAAGAAAACGAAAATTTATTAACAAAGACTTAAAAAACTTAAGGAGTAGCGAATCTCCTACAAAAAAAGAAGCCGCTTCCGGCTTCTTTTTAGAGGAAAGTTATGAAAAAGAAAATTTATTTAATACTATGCCTGTCTATCCAGGCTTTTGTAAAGATCTTTATCTTTTGTTCTTTACAAATAATACTATAATGAAAAAATGTGATATAACTGTGTTCACAAAGTAAAAAGATTATGAACAGATTTTTAACAGCCATTCCCCTATATCTTCATAGACCTGCTGCCGATCCGTCTCATTCAGAATCTCATGCCGATCTCCTGGATATAGCTTGAGCGAAACATCTTTTATCCCCACACGCTTGTACTGTCGATATACTTTATCCACACCTTTCCCAAAGTTACCAACAGGATCATCTGTTCCTGCCACAAAAAGAATCGGAAGCTTTTTCGGTATCTTTTCTACATTCTGCTTTTTTGTAAGCTGCAGCATTCCGGTAAACATATGGTAATAGGCATTCACGGTAAATAAAAAGGTACACCATGGATCTTTCTGATATCGGTCTACAATTTCTGTATCTTTCGTAAGCCAGTCTACTTCTGTTCTTGCCGGACGGAATTTTCTGTTATATCCTCCAAAAGCAAGATTATTCACAAGGCGGCTTCTGTAGCGGTCTCCTTTTACCGCTGCAATCGCGCGGCAAAGCAGCCGCCCCATCTGAAGTTCTAAAGCCCCATGATACCCTGTTCCCATAATAATCACACCGGACAATCCGCTTCCATGCATTTGAATATACTGTCTTGTCAGAAATGAACCCATACTATGTCCAAGCAAAAAGTACGGAATGTCCGGATAAATCTCTTTCGTTCTCTGACGTAGTTTATGAATATCTCCAACTACATATTCATTTCCCTTTTCTTTATGAAAATATCCGTGTCCACCTTCTCCTGACACAGACCTTCCATGTCCCAGATGATCCTGTCCGACAACATAAAATCCTTTCTCACACAAATACTCTGCAAATTCATCATATCGTCCAATATATTCTACCATCCCATGACTGATCTGAAGCACCGCCTTTGGCTTTTGTGTAGGAATCCATTCGATGGCATGGATTGAAGTCACTCCATCACTGGATGGATAAAAAAATTCTGATTTCATATTACTATCTTTCTTCCATTCTTATATATTCTCGATGTGGAGCAAGTGATTTGTAAGCCGGACGAATAATCTTATCTACATTCTTCAGTTCTTCTAACCGGTGAGCACTCCACCCTACAATACGGGCTGCTGCAAAAATCGGTGTATACAATTCTTTCGGAAGATTCAGCATACGATACACAAGCCCGCTGTAAAAGTCAATATTGGCATTTACACCTTTATAAATCTTTCGTTTCTCTCCGATAATCTTCGGTGCAAGATGCTCTACTCTCTGGTAAAAAGCATATTCCTTTTCGTATCCTTTTTCTTTTGCAAGCTGTCCAACAAAGGATTTGAAAATATCTGCTCTCGGATCGGAAATAGAATAGACAGCGTGCCCCATTCCATAAATCAATCCCTTCCGGTCGAAAGCTTTTTTATCAAGTAAAGCTTCCAGATACTCACAAATCTGTTCCTCATCTTCCCAATCTGTCAAATGTTCCTTCATATCTTCAAACATCGACGTAACCTTAATATTCGCACCTCCATGCTTCGGACCTTTTAAAGATGCCATCGCCGCTGCAAAAGTCGAATAAGTATCTGTACCTGAAGAAGTTACTACATGTGTAGTAAATGTTGAATTATTACCGCCGCCATGATCCATATGAAGCACAAGCGCCATGTCAAGAATCTCTGCTTCTAATGTGGTATATTTCTTATCCTCTCTAAGCATCATCAAAATATTCTCCGCCATAGATAGCTTTTTTGATGGAGCGTATATAAACAGATCATTGCCCTGCCGGTAATTATATGCATGATAACTGTAAACCATCAACATCGGAAACTGACTGATCAGATTCAGACATTGACGCAGCACATTCTCCGTATCTGTTTCATCTGCCCTCGGATCATAGGAATAAAGGTTCAAAATCGATCTGGAAATACTTACCATCATATCTTTGCTTGGAGCCTTCATAATAATGTCCCGGACAAAGTTAGATGGAAGCGTTCTTCTGTCAACAAGAGTCTGCTGAAACTTTTTCAGCTGCTCTCGATTCGGCAACTCGCCAAACAACAGTAAATATGCAATCTCTTCAAAGCCCGGGTGATTCTCTTTTCGAAATCCTGCCACGAGATCGCGAATACTATAACCACGATAATAAAGATTTCCTTCACACGGAACTTCTTCACCATCCACAATCTTCTTTGCCCGGACATCTGATACATTCGTAAGTCCTGCAAGAACACCTTTCCCATTCAAGTCGCGCAGGCCTCGCTTAACATCGTACTTTGTGTAAAGTTCCCGTTCAATTGCATTGCTTGTATTACATAGCTTTGCATATTCTTGGATCTCCGGAGTTATATCAAATAAAATATCCTGTGTTTCTGGCATATGCTTCTCCCCTTTCTTCTAATCAAGTAAACCATCAAAGTCAGAAAATTCTGACTTTTCCGCTGCTGAGTTACTTTATTATACTAAATTGAAGTTCATAATACAAGAAAACACAGGATTAAATATTTGTTACAAATCTAAAAATTTTATTATTTTACACTATCTATGCGGTTTGTCTGTGACTCTGAGAACGCCTTCCAATTTCATTTTTTCACCCGGAATCGGTTCAAAACTGTCTGTTTTATGAATCCGGTTTCCGTACATGCAGATTTCTTCAATGTTCTGAGCTGAGACAAGACGGTCATCAAAACAATAGAAATCATTGTCACGGATTTCAAGATATTTATGATATCTCACACCATCCTCATATTTTTTTGCGCTTGGGGACACCTGGATCGGCGCCTCGCCCCAGTCAGGCACATAGGCGCAATCAATAAAGCGATTTTTCTCAAGAAGAATTGATTTCGTTGCACCGGATTCAAACCAATAATTTGAATCTCCCTCAATTAAAATTGCTGCTCCTGCCGAACGGAACGTATTATCCCGCACAATTACTTCCCCCGCACTTGTGAGCAGCAGTCCTCTTGCCCGATTATTCTGGAATGTACATCCTTCCACAAGAACATCCGGAGCATAATCTTTGTTCTCCACAACAAAGCCTTCCTTCAGGCCTTTTACCGGTTTTGCAAATTTCATGTACTGATAATCTCGGTTCAGCATTTTATGTTCTGCAAGCACTTCTGCTGATACATCCAACATCGTTTCATTGTTAATGACGCCAAAAGTCTCACCGGATTTTCCAAGCGGAACTCCTTTTTGCATTCCTTCCACAAGTTCCACAAGAACTTCGCTGTCACTAAGCACTTTGTGGATACGTCCGTAAATACCGTGAATATTTACCGGATCATCCAGCTGATTTTCAAGGAAGCAGTCTTTGATCAAAATCTGTCCTTTGCAGTAAATACAGTGAAATCCGTCTGCTGTCACAGTGAAAACACGTTTTTTTACCGGATGAATCCTAATATCAAACCGTTCCATCGTAAGATTTTCATCAAATTGTGCAATCACAGCCATTCCGGTACAATGATAAAGCATAATATCTCTTAACACTGTATTTTTACTATATGTCACATAAAATGCCGGATGTGTCCGAGCGTGATGCCGCAGGATCAAGTGATTTCCAACTTTTGAAGTTTTCAGAAATTCTCTGTCGCCCATTAGCGTAACTTCCACAAGTCCTTCTGAAAGTTCTTTAAATACCGCACCGTAAGACCATGAATATGGACGATTAAAGCTAATGTCATGTCCCATATACACCGGAGCCATGCGCTCTGCATCCATTTCCAGACATCCGTGAGTCATCTCACAGAAAAAATTCTCTCCCCGGAAAAATAGCCTTCCATGAAGAATTTCGTACGGATATTCTTCTTTATTGATTTCCATCACCATACGCTTTGGTTCTAGTTCCCGAATCACTGCCTCCGAATATCCCATCCGCTGAAAATCAATCGTAATTCCTTCAACAGTAACATTTTCACAGGAATGAATATAAAACGGAAGAATATCTGTATGAAATCTAAATTCCGTCTTATTTCCACGCAATGTCAAATTGCGGCAGCCTGTCAAATCAAAAGCAATCTTTTTGATCGTATCTTCATCGTGATTTGAAATATATAATAACTTCTCTTCTGCATAATCCGGATAAAAGTGATATACACCTTCTTCAAAGAGAATTTCTGTTTCTTCTTTACAAACGCGGCATTCATCCAGAAGCTTTCTTAACTTCAATGTATTCTCCCGGAAATCTCCCGGGAGAACCTGAAATTCCTTTACCTGAATCTGTCTCATTTTAAATAATACTCCTGTCCGGAACTTTGACTAACCTTTTACACTTCCAAGTACAAGTCCCTTTGTAAAATATTTCTGCAGGAACGGATAAATCAGCATAACCGGAATCGCTCCGAGGAATAACTGCGCTGCACGTCCTGTTCTGGCATTCATCTGCACAAGAAGACGCTGAATATCTCCTGAACCTTCTTGCTGAAGAATCTGCTCAAAATTCTGAAGCAATGTCTGCAGATATGTCTGTAACGGATAATTATCCGGGTTATTCATGTAGATCATTCCACTAAACCAGTCATTCCAATGTGAAACAATACAGAACAATCCGACTGTTGCCAACGCCGGTTTTAATACCGGCAAAATCACTTTGATAAGAATCTGGAATGGCGTTGCACCATCAATCGCCGCTGCCTCTTCCATTTCTTCCGGAATTCCTCTCATAAAATTCATAAGGATAATCATATTGTAAACCGGAAGTGCGCCCGGCAGAATCAATGACCAGATTGTATCCTTTAATCCCAGTCTTGTAACAACTAAGTAAGTCGGAATCATACCACCGCTGATTAACATTGTCAACACAAAAAATGCCATATAAATATTTCTTCCGGATACTTTTTTACTTGTTTTTGACAGTGGATATGCTGTAATTACCATTAATACAAGGTTTAATCCGACACCAAGCACAACTCTTTCCAGAGAAATCAGCAATGCTCTTAAAAATTTCCCGCCTTTTAATGCATATGCATAAGCTGACACAGTGAAATCAACCGGCAGTAAGCCAACCTTTCCTGCATTTACCGCAGCGCTTCCACTGAATGAAACTGCCAGTAAATGAACAAATGGAAGCACACATGTCAGTGAAACGAGAATTAAGAAAGTAACATTGATTACATTAAAAATTGTATTTGCTTTTGTTTTATACTCGTGCATGTTCTTCCCCTTTCTAGAAAATCCGATATCCTGCAAGTTTGTCTGCAAGAACATATGATGTTACGACCATGACACAGGATACTGCTGATTTAAACAATCCGATTGCCGCACCTACAGAATATTGTGCCTGCTGAATACCAAGACGGTATACATATGTATCAATAATATCACCTGTCTCATATACGATTGGGGAATACATATTGAAAATCTGGTCAAATCCTGCATTCAGAACACTTCCGAGGGCAAGCACTGTCATCAGGATAATCGTTGGAAGCAGAAGCGGAATTGTGATATAGCGGATTCTCTGCCATCTTGTAGCTCCATCGAGAATTGCAGATTCATACAATCCCGGATCAATACTTGTCAATGCTGCAAGATATACAACTGTTCCAAATCCAAATCCTTTCCAAATATCACTGACGATCATCGTCCACGGGAATGCCTTAATGCTTCCGAGGAAATTAATCGTCGGCAGCCCTACCGCCGAAAGAATCTGATTAAACGCTCCGTCTTTTGCCAGCAAGTCCATCAAAACACCTGCCATAATAACCCATGACAGGAAGTTTGGAATATAGATCAATGTCTGGAAAGTACGTTTTAGTTTATTTGAAATAACTTCATTTAATAATAATGCGAAAAATACCGGAACAACAATTCCGCCTACCAGCTTAAAGAACGCAATATAAAATGTATTCCAGATTGTACGCAGAAATACCGGCTGGCTAAATAAGTACTTAAAGTTATCAAAACCTACCCACGGTGAGGAAAAGCCCATACCCGGATTATATTTCTGGAAAGCAATGACCAAACCATACAGTGGGATATAGCTGAAAATAAATACAAGAATAACTCCAGGAACCAGCATGAGATGATACTGCCATTGTTTTTTTAATTTTGAACGCATATGATAGTCTCCTTCTTAACAAGAAAGGATATCCCTCGCTAAGCTGCTCCTTAGTATTTAGGGACATCCTTTCTTTCCATGTTATTTACATAATTCGTTTACTTCTTCTGTAGCTTTTTCTCCACCTGCAGATTTCCAGTTTTCTACGAGTGTATCAAAGTATTCAATCGGTTCTTCACCTACGATAATCTTTGTAAATCCTTCTTTTAAGATATCGTCCAATGTACTTCCTGAATTCAGAAGTGTCTCTACCTGCTGTCCCCAGTAAGCATCTTTAATATACTGCTCATTGTCGATCACTTCTTTTGAAATACGATATGCTGATTTTGGACTTCCCTGCTGTAACCAGTCTCCTACTGCTTCCGGAGACTGTTCTTTCAGCCACTGTACACAGTGTTCATATTTAACAGCATCTTTTCCAAGTTCTGCTGAATCTACTTCTTCTCCGTTCTGGTATTTTTCCAGATAAGATGTTACTTTTTCAAACTGATTGTAGTCTGTCATCGGATTGATTACACGAAGTGCATATGGAATATTTGTATACGCATTGTTAAATAAACTGTCGATAAATTTTGTATCTTCCTTGCCCTGTGCTTCATCCATCATATATGAATAGAAGTTTAACAGTTTTACTGCTGCTTCTGGATTCTGGCATTTTTTGCTTACTACAATATATCCCAGGTTAGAATATTTAATGCTTGATTTCACTTCTTCACCATTCGCTGACGGAATTGCATAAGCATCCATAACAGCTTCTGCTCCGAGGTTTGAAATCACGTCCGGTCCCGGATTATATCCAACCCACTGTGCATACGGCATGATTCCTACTTCACCGTTGATGAATCCCTGGAACATTTTATCCATATCTGTTGTTGTGAATTCTGTATTCAGAAGTCCATCTTTATACCACTGTGCATATGTTGTCAAAACATCTTTCATCTGTGGCTGAACAGATCCATATTCAAGATCCCCGCTTTCACCTTCTACCCAGATACCTGGATGGGCTCCCCATGCCGGCGCCATTGCAAACATACAATCAAGACTCTGATCTTCTGTAAAAGCATATTTGCTTCCCTGTGCTATGAATTTCTTTCCGAGTTCTTCCATATCTTTTACTGTTTTGATGTCTTTTAATCCTGCCTGATTTGCCCAGTCCTGACGAACCCACACCTGATATGGCTGATCAATGATTCCATATGTCAACTGTGGAATACCGTATAATTTTCCGTCTTTTTTACCTGTCTCATATGTATCACTCTCTGATTCCATATAACCTTTTAATGTATCAGAAGCATATTTGTTAAAAGACTCTGTCATATCCCAGATCAGATCTGCTTCGATCAGCTGCTGAAGCTGCTGTCCATTTACACAGAATACATCCGGAAGATTTCCATCTGCGATTGTCAAGTTCAATTTTGTTGAATAATCATTTGATACCCAGTCATTTTCTACTTCAATATTCAGTCTTTCTTTGTAAGCACGATACCACGGGTTGTCATCGTAGCTGTCGCCTTCCTGCCACTGAATACCTGCATTTTCCGGAAGTACAGTAGAGATTTTCACTGTCTCACTGTATTTATCAAGCGGTCCTTCCGGAGCCTCTACCTTTTTCTGTGTTTCGCCTTTTTTGTTTGCGCTCTTATCTTCTCCTTTTGTCATACAGCCAGTCATACCGAATGCCATACAGCCAGCCAGAAGAAATGCCAGCGCCTGTTTTCTCTTTTTCATACACTTTACTCCTTTCCCACGAGTCGTCTTTCTTTTTCTAATGCCTATTCTAAAAAAGTTTTTAGCAAATATATAGCAAATATTTTTACATTTTTTCAATTTTTTATCTTCTTTTTACAATCATGTCAATTTTTTATAAGTATTGCAAGATATTATAACTAAAGAACTTTGCGTTACATTTTCCGGCATGATATACTTTTTTCGTAGATTATACAAAACTCAGGAGACAGACATGAAAAATCCAAATTCCTTATTAAAAAAAGTTATCATATTATTTATTATTGTCTTGATTCCTCTCACTTCTTTTAGTGTATGGTATCTTCATTCTCAGAATGTAAAGCAAAAAGAACATCAGTTAAACGGAATTAAAACAACAAATGACACTTATATTGGGCACCTTGACACAGATCTGAAACAAATTTACATTGCCAACCTGAATATTTTGGAACAGGATGTTCTCCGCGATCTATCCGTAATGTATAATTCATTTTCTCCATACGAAAAATCTATGTGGATCAATCTGCTCCGGGATCAGCTCTCCAACATTGCTTCTACAAATCCACTATTGAAGTCAACACACGCCTATTTATTTGATCATAATCTTGTACTAAATTCTTCTGGCTATAAACTTGGAAGTTATCAGACTCTTCCAGAAAAAGAAAATAATTTTTATCACAGTATGACTTCTAACCAAGGGCTGATCCAATACTATATTAACCCTGAAACCGGGAAATATGAGCTGTCTGTATTTCTGGCACCTCCAACCTCTTCCCGCCCCTATGCAGTTAGTATGGTTATTTCTCAGCAGGAATTAAAAAAATATATGGATGATAACATCTCCTTTCCGGGAGAGCTATATTTTTTCCGATTGGAAAATGGATTTTCCCTTTCCAATATTCCGAATACAAATACATTGAAAACACGCAATTTTGTATTCCGACATGAATTTACCGAAAATACTACATACGAAGAAGTCACTTTGGATGGTACACCTTATGTTGCTTTTGCAAGTACTACCAGCTATTCCGGAGGAACCTACATTCGTTTAATTCCAACTGCAGCGCTTATGCCTACAATCCAATACAGCTACTTCCTGATGTTTGCTCTTTTTGTATTGATTATTACTGCATGTCTGATCTTTTTTGCCGGAATTTACCGCATGGTTCACCGCCCTCTCATTAAACTGACAGAAGCCTTTGATCAAGTGGAGCAGGGGAACTTTCATGTAAGGATCTCACCTGCCGAGAGCAACGATTTCGCTTATCTTTTTAATGCGTTTAATGATATGGCTGAAAAACTGGAACAGTTGATTGAAAAAGATTATAACCAGAAACTTCTTTTACAAAAAGCAGAAATGAAACAGCTTCAGGCGCAGATCAATCCTCATTTTCTCTATAACAGCTTCTTCATGCTTCAACGAATGATCCGGTTTGATCCGGATGTTGCCCAGGAAGTTGCAAGCGCTCTGGCCTCCTGCTTCCGCTATATTACAAAAAACAGCATGGATAACGTAACACTCCGGGAGGAATATGAAAATGTAACTAATTATTCATATATTCAGGGGCTTCGTTTTGAAGGACGTATTCGTATTGAGCTGGAACCACTGCCGGAACAATTTCATAAAATTCCGGTACCAAAACTGATCCTTCAGCCGATTCTTGAAAATGCTTTCAAATATGGTTTGACGAACAAACTGGCGGACGGATATATTCATATGAGTTTTCTGACAGATACAGATCATCTCATAATCCGCATCGAAGATAATGGAGATGAACTTACCGATGAGACACTAAAATATCTGACACAGCAACTGACAGCTACAGCCATCTCCTCTTCAGGAATCGAGATGTCCGGTATTTTAAATATTCAGCGAAGACTAAATATCTTCTCAAATTATAAAGATTCCCTCAAAGTCCGCCGTTCAGATCTTGGAGGACTCTGTGTAGAAATCACATTGCGGACAAACATATAAATTACATCATCTTTAAAGGAGAAGTGACATGAATATACTCATTGTTGATGACGAACGCTATATTGTAAATTACTTATTATCTCTTGTAGAAGAAAATATCAAAGAGGAAGTTTATATTGAGAAAGCTTACTCTGCACCTGAGGCTCTGAATGTACTTTCTGCAACCAAAATCGATCTCATTTTACTGGATATTCACATGCCTGGATGCACCGGTCTTGAACTGGCAAAAAAGGTAAAATCCAGCTGGCCGCGCTGTCATATTATTTTCCTGACCGCCTATGATAATTTTGAATATGTATATCAGGCAAACCATTTTACCTCGACCTCTTACCTTCTAAAAACAGAATCAGACGAGACGATCCTCACTGAGATTCAAAAACATATCGATCTCATCAACCAGGAATCACAGACCGCCGTCCTGATTAATGACGCCAGGAACAAAGACCGGCTGCTGACACATCTGCTCCAGCAAAACATCCTGATGGAGCTTGTATCCGGCCACGATCTGACTCACATGAAAAACGAACTCCAGCTGACCGGATCAGATTTCCAACTTGATCTTTCCAAGCCGGTCTATATGGGATATATGTCTGTTCATCTTCGAACAATTGACGAATATCAGTCCAATCTCTCTTCTCTGATCCTGGCGTATCTTGGCCCGATCGAAAAGTTGTTAAATGGTTCTTTCTGCTCTTCTGTGCTGAATTTGAAACATGGCCGTATGCTTCTTTTCTTTCAGCCTAATGATGATTTCCGTAATGCCGTTCAAAGTGAACTGGCATTTTTAAAAGGCTTTGCAGAAGACCTTATGAATTACAGCGTAACTGTACTTCACTGGAACCTAAATCTTGTTCTCTATCCGGATGCTGTAAAATGGAATCAAGTGTCTAATACCTATTATCAGCTGATCCAGCATCCGGAAATCCAAAACCTGAAAACCAACTGGCCTTCTTCTTCGGTCACAGTATACACAAAAAAAGAAGCCTCTAATCTTCTTCCAAAAACTTCTCCGGATGCAAAAGGACAAACAGAACGCCAGCTGCAGGCGCTTTCTTTCTCCTTATACCAGAACACTCCTGCAGAATACTATAAAGCACTTGACCAGCTTGCCAAAGAATGCTGCACCCTGAAAAGTATGCATTCTCTCGATGCAATACACATTTATCTATGCATTTCCACAGCGCTGATCTCACATATCAGTCTATATCACCTGCAGGAAAAACTGGCAGCCCGGATTGCCGTATATCCGCTCTATCATCTTGCCGAATTTACAACATGGGATGAAGCCTTTCGCTATCTCAAAGAATTTTCAAAACATATGTTCGATCTTCTTTCTGCAAATGCAAGCGATAAAAGCGAAACTGTCATTCGAAAGATTAAAGACTATATTAAGGAACATCTTTCCGAATCCATTTCTCTTTCATCTTTATCCGCTATTGTAAACTATAATGAAACATATATTTCCAGATTATTTAAACAAAGTACCGGTGTAAAACTTTCAGAGTATATTTACCAGGAGCGGATTGCAAAAGCCAAGTATCTGCTCTCTACAAGCAGCGATTCCATGCAGGCAATTGCCGCAGCAATCGGTTTTGACAGTCCACAGTATTTCTCCCTTGTCTTCAAGAAATCTGTTGGAATTACCCCTAGTGAATACCAGCGTATTCATTATCATGAATCTATGACAGAACTTTCTGCAAATGAATAAACATATCTGCATAAGACAGAATTATATAATAAAAACAGCAGTATTCCTATCGACAGAACACTCTGTCCGGAAAACTGCTGTTTTTTCTCTCTTGTAATGCGATTTTTCTCTTGATTCTATCGCATTATATTATTTTCTCATTTCACTCATAAAATTACTTAATGCCGCAAATTCTTTCAGCGTCAGCGCCTCTCCGCGCACAGATGACCCTTTCCCCAGCTTCTCAATTGCGGAGATGATCTCTTCTTTCCCAAAAGAAATCTCCGGTGAATTCACAAGTCCATTTACGAGTGTTTTTCTTCGCTGATTAAATGATGCGCGAATGATGCGGAACATCAAGTGTTCATCTTCTACCTGTACCGGCGGCTCCTCATAGCGCTCCAGTCTGATAACTGCAGATCCAACCTTCGGCCGCGGCATGAAACAATTCGGCGGAACATTTGCCACAATATATGGTCTCGCATAATACTGTACCGCCAGAGAAAGCGCTCCGTAATCCTTTGTTCCCGGTCCCACCTGCATACGGTCTGCCACCTCTTTCTGCACCATGACCGTAATACTCTTTACCGGCACATGACTCTCAAATAAGCCCATAATGATCGGTGTTGTAATATAGTATGGAAGATTCGCCACAACTTTAATCGGTCTGCCGCCATTCTCCTCCTGTGCAAGCTTTGCAATATCCACTTTCAGCACGTCTTCATTAATAACAGAAACATTATCATATTCCTGTAATGTATCTGCAAGAATCGGCATCAGCGACTTGTCGATCTCGACAGCCGTTACCTTTCTGGCTGCATTGGCGAGATACTGCGTCATCGTACCGATTCCCGGTCCGATCTCCAACACATAATCATCTTTTGTAATCTCTGCCGCCCTTATGATCTTATCCAGCACATGCGTATCGATCAGAAAATTCTGACCAAACTTCTTTTGAAATGAAAAATTATATTTCTGCAGCACTGCAATTGTATTTTGTGGATTACCCAATGTTGGTTCTGGCATATATAAACTGAACTCCTTTTCTCTTTAAATTCCAAATAATTCCCGGGCATTTTTTTCTGTCTGGGCTACTACTTCATCATAACTGATTTCTTTAATTCTTGCAATCTCTTCCGCCACATATGTAAGGTTGATAGAAGAATTTCGTCTGCCCCGATTCGGCTCCGGTGCAAGATATGGACAGTCAGTTTCCAGAAGAATCCGCTCCAACGGAATTCTCCGAACCGTCTCTTTGAGCTTCTTGCCATTCTTAAACGTGACAACACCCCCAACGCCAATATAATATCCCATCTTTACATATTCCTCCGCCTGTTCCGGAGAATAAGAAAAACAATGAATGACACCTCTGAGATCTGCTGCGTGTTCTTTCATAATCCGCATCGTATCTTCAGCAGCCTCCCGGCTGTGGATAGAGAATGGAAGCTGAAGCTCTCTCGCAAGTTCAAGCTGCCGGATAAACCATTTCTCCTGCATCTCTTTTGCTTCTTTGTTCCAATAGTAATCAAGTCCGATTTCTCCAACTGCCACAACCTTCTCCTTCCGGCACTGCTCTTTCAGCCAGGCAAATGTCTCTTCATTCAGATCGCCGACCTCATCCGGATGTACCCCAAGCGCAGCATAAATAAATGGATATTTTTGCGCCAATACAAGTGTTGTCTCGCAGGAACGAAGTGTCGCCCCGATATTAACAATCGTTCCCACTCCATGTTCTTTCATTGTATTTAATAATTGTTCTCTATCTTCATCAAACTGCTCATCATCATAATGTGCATGACTGTCAAATATCATTCTTCTAATCCGCCTTTCCGCGAAAGGCACCAATGCGTCATGAAACACTTTGGCAAGCTTTCGCTTTTTACAAAAACTACCTTGTATTATAGGAGAAAACATACTATAATTCAATATAGAATCATCTCGAAAAGAGACCACGCTACGGAAATTTACTGCAAGCGCGGAAAAGATAGTGGAGGAATAGAA
>CAUCYJ010000025.1:0-17545 GCA_958446945.1 uncultured Lachnospiraceae bacterium
CAAGAGAAAAGAAACCGTCAAGAGCAGCAAAGAAAGCAGCAAAGGCAGCAAAAGATGGTGAAGATGCGATCGTGCAGGTATTTTTTATCCGGGGAGGCCGGCTGATCGGTCGGGATCATTTTTATCTGAAGGTCGGAAGCGAAGAATCAAGAGGAGAGATTCTGCAGAGTTTTATTAAGCAATTCTATGCGGGTACACCGTATATTCCGGGGGAACTGATGCTGCAGGCAGAGGTGGAAGAGACAGAGCTTTTGGAAGAGTGGCTCGGAAGCCGCAGAGGTCATCGGGTGCGTATTACCGTGCCGAAGAAGGGGGAGAAAGAAAAACTGGTGGAGCTTGCATGGAAGAATGCACTTATGGTTCTGACAAAAGATAAAGAGCGAATCAAACGGGAGGAAGGAAGAACCATTGGCGCTGTAAAAGAGATTGAAGCACTTCTCGGATTGAAGGGAATCGTGAGAATGGAAGCTTATGATATTTCCAATACGAGTGGATTTGCTTCTGTTGGTTCTATGGTTGTGTATGAGAGAGGAAAACCGAAACGGAATGATTATCGCAAATTCAAGATTAAGAGCGTGCAGGGCCCAAATGATTACGCAAGTATGGAAGAAGTGTTGACGAGAAGATTTTCTCACGGACTTAAAGAGCAGGAGGAAGGAAAGGAACTCGGCAGTTTTCATGCATTTCCGGATCTGATCCTTATGGATGGAGGCCGGGGGCAGGTAAATGTGGCAGAGCGCGTGCTGGAGTCGCTTCATCTTCAGATTCCGGTCTGTGGAATGGTCAAGGATGACTTCCATAGAACAAGAGGTCTGTATTACAAAAATGAGGAAATTCCAATCGAACGAACGAGTGAAGGATTTAAGCTGATTACAAGAATCCAGGATGAGGCGCATCGGTTTGCTATTGAATTTCATAAGAATTTAAGAAGCAAAGAGCAGGTTCACTCTGTTCTGGATGATATTCCGGGAATCGGACCGACAAGGCGAAAAGATCTGATGAAACATTTCCAGAACCTGGATGCGATCCGCAGCGCTTCTGTGGAAGAATTGAAAGAGCTTCCTTCCATGAATGAAAAATCCGCAAATGAAGTATACAATTTTTTTCACAAATGATATAATAAATTGAAAGTGCGAGTTGATTCAGGAAAGGAAGAAATATATGAGCAGTGTAGAAATGAAGAAACTGGTTGAAAAGATGAAATTAAAGAATCTTACACCGGATATTTCGCTTGCCGGACGTAAAATCGAAGTGCCGGATATCAACCGTCCGGCGCTGCAGCTGACGGGATTTTTTGAGCATTTTGATGCGGACCGCGTACAGATCATTGGTTATGTGGAATATGCATATTTGCAGAGCATATCAAATGAGAGAAAAGAAGAGATCTATACTCTGCTGTTAGAACGAAAGATTCCGTGTCTGATCTACAGCAGAGATTTACGGCCGGATGATATCATGCTGCGTAAGGCAGTCGAATATGATGTTCCGGTATTCCTGACAGATAAGGCAACATCTCCGTTTATGGCAGAGATTATCCGCTGGCTGAATGTAGAGCTTGCGCCGTGCATTTCTATTCATGGCGTGCTTGTAGATGTTTACGGTGTCGGGGTACTGATCATGGGAGAGAGCGGTATCGGTAAGAGTGAGGCGGCTCTTGAGCTGATTAAGAGAGGGCATCGGCTTGTAACCGACGATGTCGTTGAGATTCGAAAAGTAAGTGATGAAACGCTTGTGGGACGTGCTCCGGATATTACAAGACATTTCATTGAATTGAGAGGAATCGGTATTGTGGATGTGAAGACGCTGTTTGGTGTTCAGAGTGTGAAGGAAACACAGACGATTGATCTTGTAATTACTCTGGAAGACTGGAACAGAGATAAGGAATATGACCGGCTTGGTCTGGAGGAAGAATACACAGAATTCCTGGGCAATAAGGTTGTATGTCATTCTATCCCAATCCGACCGGGACGTAACCTTGCGATCATTGTAGAATCGGCATCTGTTAATCACAGACAGAAACAGATGGGATACAATGCAGCACATGAACTGTATCGCCGTGTGCAGGAAAATTTATTAAAGAAATAGGAGAGAAGAAGATGAACTATTGTTTTGGTGTGGACATTGGAGGAACTACAGTAAAGATGGGATTATTCCAGTTTGATGGCGAACTGGTAGAAAAGTGGGAGATTAAGACGAATACAGCGAATGGGGGGCATGCAATTCTTCCGGATATCGCAGAATCTCTGAATCTGAAAATGGAACATCACCATCTGACACAGGAGAACATTCTTGGAATCGGAGTAGGAGTTCCGGCGCCGGTTTCTGAGAATGGTATTGTACAGAAGACTGCTAATCTTGGATGGGGTTATAAAGATGTGAAGCATGAACTGGAAGAATTGACCGGTATCACAGTTGCTGTTGGAAATGATGCCAATGTGGCAGCATTAGGCGAGATGTGGAAAGGCGGCGGACTTGGACATAAGAATCTGATCATGGTAACACTTGGAACAGGCGTTGGCGGCGGTGTAATCGTTAATGGAAAAATTCTGAACGGTTCTACAGGAGCCGGCGGTGAGATTGGGCATATCTGTGTAAATTATGAGGAGACAGAAGTCTGCGGCTGCGGCGGACGCGGATGTCTGGAACAGTATGCATCTGCAACAGGAATTGTTCGTCTTGCAAAGAGAAAGCTGGCAAATGAGACGAGAAAGACACTTCTTGAGAAAGACATGCTGTCTGCAAAATCTATCTTTGATGCAGTAAAAGAAGGTGATGCAGTTGCGATGGAAGTTGCAGAAGAATTTGGACGATATCTCGGGTATGCGCTTGCGAACCTGGCAGTTATTTCTGATCCGGCTGTCATTGTTATCGGTGGCGGTGTGTCAAAAGCAGGAGAAATTCTTATTTCCTATGTGGAGAAATATTTTAAAGAGAGAGCTTTCTTTGCAAATACTCATGTTATTTTCTCACTTGCCAAACTGGGAAATGATGCGGGAATCTGTGGAGCAGCTAAGTTAGTATTGAACTAAGAAATCTTTCGGTAATTTTAAGAATACAGTTTCAAAAATAATAGAATGAAAAAAGACCAAAAGCAGAAATGTTATTGCTTTTGGTCTTTTCTTTTCCAACTATATGTTATATGAGAAGTGCTGTACTATTGTGCTGGCGGATTTTGTGTATTTGGATCCGTTGGCGTCTCCGGTTGTGTAGGAGGCGGCGTCGGTTCTGTCGGTGTCTCCGGTGTGGTTGGAGTTTCAGGTTCTGTTGTGTTACTGTCGGTATTGTCGCCATCCGCGTCGTCGTCTGTCTCTTCCGTTTCTTCTTCAGGAGTTTCTACAACATGTCCGCTACAGTATTCATCCGGCAGATCACCTTTGGCAAACAGTTCTGAAGTTGTAGGGCAGCTGCTTGTGGCGCGTAATCCTGTAATTGAACATACGGAAGCTTTTTCTACAGAATCCGGTAATGTAAATTCTCTAATTGGAAGAGATTCATGGATGCGTTCCATAATGCTTCTCCAAATTGTCAGATGAAAGCTTGTATTTGTCAGTGGTTTGTTAGAGTCATAGCCAGCCCAGATAGAGGCAGTATAATATGGCGTATAACCAGAGAACCAGATATCTACATTAGAAGAGGTAGTACCTGTTTTACCGGATACAGGCATACCACTGTATAGTGCAGCCCGGCGTCCGGTTCCGCTGGAACCGTAGATCACGCTCTTCATACCATCTGTCAAAAGAGCAGCAGTAGAATCCTTTAATACCGTATGGGATTCCGGAGTAGTGTTATCAAGAAGAACATTACCATCATGGTCAAGTACTTTTGTGTAAAGTACCGGACGGTTATAAACACCGTTATTGGCAATGGCTGCGTACGCCGCAGTCATTTCGATATTTGTAACACCGTTTGTGATACCGCCGAGTGCGGTTGCTTCATGTACATCATTTGGCTGTACATTCGGATCTGTGACAATGGTTGTTAGTCCGAATTCTTTCAGGTATTCCATAGAAAGTGCAGGAGTTACATCGGCAATTGTTTTGACAGCACAGACGTTGGCAGACTGCTCGATACAAGATCTAACAGTCATATCGCCTTTGTAGTAATCACCCCACCAGTTATTTACTTTCTTATGTTCTCCGTCAGAGTAGTAGTATTCTTCGTCTTTTATCATAGTTGCAAGATTATATCCGCAACTATCGATGGCAGGTGCATAAGCAGCCAGAATCTTAAAGCAGGATCCAGGTTGCCGTGCAGAATCTGTGGCACGGTTAAAACTCTTACTGGATGTCTTTTCGCCACGTCCACCAGAAAGCGCTTTGACCTGACCGGTATATTGATCCATAATCAGGAATGACGCCTGTGGTTGTGGAGAAGTGCTGAAAGCTTCATCGTGAGACTGGTCGTCCGGCCGGACGACTGTTGCTTTCCACTCTTCTACATAAGCTCGGGCAGTTTCTTCGGAATCGAATACAAGACCGTATTTGTCACCATAAACTTCTTTCATATAAGCTGCAATATGTTCCTGACCGAAATTTTCAATAGTTCCATCGGCCCGGACAATGGTAAATGCATAGGAAAGACCTACTTCACTTGCAGGATAATAGTCATCATTATTGATCTCTTCATCGCAGATTGCCTGTAACGCTTTGTCCTGGGTTGCGAAAATAGAAAGTCCGCCGCTGTAAACAGCATTGTAAGCCTGGGTTGCGGAATATCCAAGTTTGGTTTCCAGATCTTCCTGTACTTGCGAAGACAGTGCGTCAATAAAATAAGTGTAAGGTGAATCATCAGCAGAAACGGCAGAATTTACAATCTGAATCCGCTCATATACTTGATCGGCGAGAGCTTCCTGGCGTTGCGCTTCTGTGATATATCCTTGTTCTGTCATATTACGGAGAACTTTGTCACGGCGTTTCGCATTCTCGTCAGGATTTGTAATTGGATTGTATCGTGTCGGGTTCTGTGTGATTGCTGCCACTACAGCACATTCAGAGAGTGACAGTTCAGATACATCTTTTCCGAAATATCGTTTTGCTGCAGTCTGAACACCCAGTGTATTCTGACCAAGGTTAATGGTATTCAGATAGTTTTCAAGGATCTGTTCTTTGGATTCCTGTTTCTCAAGCTGAAGTGCAAGATACTGTTCCTGCAGCTTTCGCTCTACACGCTCATAAAAAGTATCTTCTTCCATAAAGTCAGTATAGATCGTATTTTTAATCAGCTGCTGTGTCAGTGTACTGGCACCTTGTGAGAAGTTTCCTCCGTTTAAAATACCGGTAATACCGGCTCTGATAATACCCTGTGGGTCAATTCCTTTGTGTTCATAGAAGCGTTCGTCTTCGATTGCTACAAACGCGTGCTGCAGATCTTTCGGAATCTCAGAGATTGGTTTATAAATACGGTTCGCATTAGCAGCAACGAAACGTTCCAACTCTTCGCTTCCATCCTGATTATAAACTGTTGTGGAATATCCTTCAGGTTTGACATTGGCAGGAGAAATATCCGGCGCATTGTCAATGATTCGTTTAGCGAATAATCCAACACCTACGACAGCGAGAATGGCGCAGAGAATCAGCGTAAGAAGCGCTGCCTTCAGGACGCGGACACCAGCCCGTTTCTTTTTCATCGTAGATTTGGAAGTAAGTGCTTTTTGTTTTTTAGAAACATTTCTTTTTCCATAATTCATGAATCAGTAGCCTCCTTCATACCAGGATATTATAGCATAGACATACTTGGGAAATAAAGTCTATTTTGAAAAGTTCATATTTCATGCGGAAATATTAAGAAAATCTTGAGAGTTTTACAATATTTCGGTTATGATATATACTATATGGAAGAAAACAAGCGAGGAAGATAGTATGTTAAGTCAGTATACAACAGTTTATGAAGGCGGTGAGGGTGAGATCATCGTCAAAAAGTCAAGATTTATCGCGACTGTACGGCCGGTAAAAACAGAAGAGGAAGCCATTGCTTTTATTGCAGAAATGAAAAAAAAATACTGGGATGCCACGCATAACTGTTCTGCTTATGTAATAGGAGAGCGTTTTCAGATCCAGCGCATGAGTGACGACGGGGAGCCACAGGGAACAGCAGGCAAACCAATGCTGGATGTCATTATGGGAGAGGAGATCCATGATATTGCAGTTGTCGTTACAAGATATTTTGGAGGGACACTTCTTGGAACGGGCGGTCTTGTGAGAGCGTATTCAGGTGCAGTGAAAGAAGGACTTGCTAATAGTATTATTATAACCAAATATAAAGGATATAAACTTGAGTTTACGACAGATTACACGAATCTGGGAAAAATTCAGTACATATTGGGGCAGAAGAAGATTCAGACATTGGATACGGTTTATGAAGATCTTGTGCGGATGACGGTGCTTGTTCCGGAAGAATTGATCGGTCAGGTAACAGCAGAAATCGTGGAAGGAACGAATGGACAGGTAGAACCGCAGATGGGGGATGCGTGTTATTTTGCAGATGTAGCAGGGGAGATGATGCTCTGGAAAGAATAGAAAAGGGATGAGAATAGAAAAGGAACCGGCAGTGATGTGTGCCGGTTCCTTATTCTTTATCTGAATTCTGGTTCAATCAAACCATAGGTTCCATTTTTACGTTTGTAAACGACATTAACTTCTTCTGATTCTGCATTAAAGAATACATAGAAATCATGTCCAAGAAGTTCCATCTGTACACATGCGTCTTCCGGATACATTGGCTTAATACCGAAACGTTTTGTACGGATGATCTTGATTGGTTCTTCCAGTGATTCCTGTACTTCTTCTTCAAAGAATTCTTTCTTGAAGTTGCTTTCGTCCTGATGTTTTGCGACTAATTTTGTCTTGTATCTGCGGAGCTGCCGCTCAATCACTTCTTCTACAAGATCAATAGATACATACATATCGCTGCTGCTCTGTTCGGAACGGATGATCGTTCCTTTTACAGGAATTGTAACTTCGATCTTTTGACGATCTTTTTCAACGCTAAGGGTTACAATGATTTCTGTTTCAGGAGTAAAATATCTTTCTAACTTTCCGAGTTTTTTTTCGATCGTCTCCTTTAATGCAGGTGTGACGTCGATATTTTTTCCGCTGATAATGTAGTTCATACAATTCAACTCCTTTTCGTGTATTTCACCGAAAATTCAGTGAGTGACAAGAGAATTGCTTGTCCATATGATGATTATAACACAAAAAAGTGTTAACGTATAGACCGAATTACTTCAATTCTTGATACTTTTCCGTCATGCATCTTAGCAACTCTTAGTGTGAAGTTGGAAAAACAGGCACAGGCACCGACAGCAAGGTGGATCTGGTCATCTTCGAACTTCCGGAGAAGGACATCGCCCAGAGTTTCGTCATCGTGATAAGGAATCTGAGTATGTATGATTTTGTTAACGACAGTTACCTTCTGGCTGGCGCGGAAGATGATACTCTCAGATTCATCAAAATGGCAGAACAGATATTTTCTTGTGGCAAATAAAATTGCAATGGCAGCAACGCCGATCAGATTGTCGATGGCGCGTTCGTGATCGATAACAATTTGTCTTGCGATGGCAAATAAAAGTACTTGGAACACAGTTCCCGGAGAATGCTCGCAGAGCATATGGATCAGCTCGATTCCGATTAGAAGGGTAAAAGCTCCGGCCAACAGTTCTTCGGCATTATGAAATGCTTCAAAATTCCCGATTTGAAATAAAGAACCGACAAGCTGAGTGGTAAAGAATAAAACGCCGAGAGCCAAAATACCGGCGATAAATAATTCTAAAATGTTTGCAGCCTGCACCAATCCTACTTTAATGTATTTCTTCATATAAAAACTCCTTTACAATATAATCATTTCCATTGTAAAGGATAAAATGAATTACTGTAAAGGAGTTTTTTTCATTTTTGTAAAAAGGAACGGATATCCGTACATAACAAAGAGTACCACAAAGAAATACTGTAAAAGTTCCATGAAAAGTGTGTCTCCGAGAAAGAATTTCAGCGTCAGCTTTAGTACAAGTGTCAGAAGAAGACCAACGGTCATACGCTGAAGCAGATGGCTGACATTGCGGCAGCGTGAACAGAAATTCAAATAAGTCCGTTCCAGATAAAAGCCTGCAGCGAAGCCAAGACCGGCGCCGGCAGCTTTGCAGCAGTCAGCGGCATATTTGACTTCAATGATATTCTGACGAAACAAAAGAAGCGCGTAGAACGCAGTCAGGAAGGAAAGGATGAGAAGAATGACGGAAATCATTTTCGTATACCTGTTTTCTTCCAGCAGATTGTCTCCGAATTTCCAGATGATTGCTGTAAAAAAGAGGGAGACGGCCATAGCAGTCAGCACATCTTTTGGCGTGTGTACGCCCAGATACATCCGTGAAAATCCGATGGCGAGAAACATCAGAATGCAGAGACATTTCTGCCAGAATTTCCGGGAGCGCAGAGCCAGAGGGACAAAGAGGCAGGTGCCTCCCTGCGTGTGACCGCTGGGAAAAGAATATCCTGTAGCGGCAGGAACAGCGCTTGCAACCGGGTGAAATTCGGGATCCAGTATCCACGGGCGGGGAATCCGAAAGGTAATTTTCAATGTCTGGATGCACAGACCGGCAGAGAAGTAGATAAATCCAAGCCGATAGGCGAAGTTTTTGTCCAGACACCAGTAAAAGAGGCAGATAACTGCAAGTATGCAGATTTCTTGCCCCAAATAAGTAATCCATTGGAAGAAGGAATCAAGAACGGGATTCCTGATTGCTTCCAGTAGTCTTAAAAAATCCATTATTTATTGAATTGTGCTCTCTTTCTTAGGCGCGGATCAAGGATTTTTTTGCGGATCCGCAAAGATTTCGGGGTAACTTCCAACAGCTCGTCCGTCTCGATGAAATCAATTGCCTGTTCAAGACTTAGAATACGAGGCGGTACAAGCTTTAACGCTTCATCTGCGCTGGAGGATCTTGTGTTTGTCAGGTGCTTCGTTTTGCAGACATTTAACTCAATGTCTTCGGACTTACCATTCTGACCAATGACCATACCTGCATATACTTTTTCGCCAGGTCCAATGAAGAGAGTACCGCGGTCCTGAGCGCTGAATAAACCATAGGCAACGGCAGTACCGGTTTCAAATGCGATGAGAGAGCCTTGTTTCCGATACTGAATATCTCCCTTGTACGGAGCGTATCCGTCAAAGATCGTGTTGAGAATTCCATTTCCCTTTGTGTCTGTCATAAAATCGCCGCGATATCCAATAAGACCTCTTGAAGGAATAGAGAATTCCAGACGGGTATATCCGCCGTTGGCAGTACCCATATTGCGGAGTTCGCCTTTTCTCTGGCTTAGTTTCTCAATGACAGTTCCGGTAAATTCTTCCGGTACATCAATATATGCCAATTCCATTGGCTCAAGCAGTTTGCCGTTTTCATCTTTTTTGTATAATACTTCGGCTTTGCTGACCGCAAATTCATATCCTTCGCGGCGCATATTCTCAATAAGGACAGAGAGATGAAGCTCTCCGCGGCCGGAAACTTTGAAACTGTCTGTTGATTCGGATTCTTCTACTCGCAGGCTGACGTCAGTATTCAGTTCGCGGAAAAGGCGTTCCCGGATATGTCTGGAAGTGACAAATTTTCCTTCCTGTCCGGCAAATGGGCTGTCATTGACAATGAACTGCATAGCGATTGTCGGTTCAGAGATTTTCTGGAACGGAATTGCACTTGGTGCGTTGGCACAGCAGATAGTATCGCCGATGGCAATGTCAGGAATACCGGAGATTGCAACGATCGATCCGACACCGGCTTCTTTTACTTCGACTTTTTTCAGACCGTCGAATTCATAGAGCTTTCCGATTTTTACTTTTTTCTGTTTGTCCGGATCATGATGATTTACAACAACAAGATCCTGATTGACTGCGATCACGCCGTTATCTACTTTGCCGACTCCGATTCTGCCGACGTATTCATTGTAATCGATTGTGCTGATGAGCAGCTGTGTACCGGCATCTGGGTCGCCCTCCGGTGCAGGAATGTAATCGAGGATTGTTTCAAACAATGGTTCCATATTCTCAGGATCATCAGAGAGATCAAGAACAGCAATGCCGGATTTGGCAGAAGCATAAACAAATGGACAGTCAAGCTGTTCATCAGAAGCATCGAGATCCATAAATAATTCAAGTACTTCATCAATAACTTCATCCGGTCGTGCCTCAGGTCGGTCAATTTTATTGATGCAGACAATTACAGGGAGATCCAGCTCTAAAGCTTTCCGGAGTACAAATTTTGTCTGCGGCATAACACCTTCAAATGCATCTACAAGAAGGATAACACCGTTTACCATTTTTAATACACGTTCTACCTCGCCACCAAAGTCAGCATGTCCTGGTGTATCGATAATATTGATTTTTGTGTTTTTGTAATAAACAGCAGTATTTTTGGAGAGGATTGTGATACCACGTTCTCTCTCAATGTCATTGGAGTCCATGACACGTTCTGCTACTTCTTGATTTTCACGGAATACACCGCTTTGTTTGAGAAGCTCATCCACTAATGTTGTTTTGCCGTGGTCTACATGGGCAATGATGGCAATGTTTCGGATATCTTCACGTTTCATATTCATAATTATATCAATCCTTTATTATGTTTTGTACGTTTTTAGTTTCAACCTATATATATTATCACATTTTTTGTTTTTTACAAGATATTCTGTCACAAGAACGAAAAAGGTCGGAAAAAGAAAGATGCCGGAGAATTTTGAAAGATGCCGGAGAAATTTCAAAATTTCTGGCATACGGTTTTGGGAAAACAGGAAGATTTTCAGTTCTAGTATGGCAGGGATGTCCATAGACTTAGTAGTGACTAAAAAATACGCCGCAGAGGAAGGGAGATTTACAATTCATGTCAGATAAGATTATTGAAAACAATCAGGTAACAATTATGGGAGAGATTATTTCCGGATTTACATTCAGTCACGAAGTGTTTGGCGAGGGCTTTTATATGGTGGATGTAAGAGTGAGACGATTGAGTAATTCGGATGATATTATACCGCTTATGATCTCAGAACGCCTGATCGATGTGACAGAGGACTATACGGGAGAATATATCATGGCATCCGGACAGTTCCGATCCTATAATCGCCATGAGGAGCAGAAAAACCGATTGGTGCTTTCGGTATTTGTAAGAGAAGTTTCATTTGTAGATGAAGAACCGGACGGAGTGAAAACCAACAGTATTTTGCTGGATGGTTACATATGTAAAGAGCCGATCTATCGGAAAACACCTCTTGGGAGAGAGATTGCAGATGTGCTGCTTGCAGTCAACCGCCCTTACGGAAAGTCAGATTACATTCCATGTATCTGTTGGGGAAGGAATGCAAGATATGCTTCCGGATTTCAGGTGGGAGAACATGTCCAGATTCTTGGAAGAATCCAGAGCAGAGAGTATATAAAGAAGCTTTCTGAGACAGAAACACAGAAGCGGGTAGCATATGAAGTATCCGTAAGTAAACTGGAATGTATGGATGCGTAGCACTGTAAAAAGCACAGGTACTGTCAATTGAATTTGTCTTGGGCTTGATTGACATTGCTGATAATTAATGTTAAAATTCGAGCATATCAGGCGAGTGTCAGAAAGACGAGGAGGATGAGACTATGGCAGTTTTTACAGGTGCAGGTGTAGCAATCATTACACCATTTCATGCAGATGGAAGTATTAATTATGACAAGCTGGCTGAATTAATAGATTATCATTGTGAGAAGAAGACAGACGCGATTATTATTTGCGGAACAACAGGAGAATCTGCGACAATGTCAAGAGAAGAACATCGTCAGTGTATTCGTTTTACAGTAGAGCAGGCAAAGGGAAGAATCCCGGTCATTGCCGGAACGGGCTCGAACTGCACAAGGAATGCCGTAGAGGCTTCTGTAGAAGCAGTGAAGGACGGCGCGGACGGTCTTCTTGTTGTGACACCTTATTATAATAAGGCAACACAGCAGGGGCTGGAAGCACATTATAGTGCAATTGCTAAAGAAGCAAAAGCCCCGGTCATCATGTATAATGTGCCAAGCCGAACAGGATGTAATATTGCGCCGGAGACGGTTGCTAAGATCATGAAGGAATCAGAATATGTAGTGGGAATCAAAGAAGCGTCAGGAAATATTTCTCAGGTTGCGAAGATCATGCAGTTGACAGACGGCAATATTGACCTGTATTCCGGTAATGATGATCAGATTGTTCCGTTTCTGTCTCTCGGAGCCAAAGGTGTCATTTCTGTACTTTCTAATGTTGCTCCGGACGAAACACACGATATCTGTGAGTTGTTCTGGAAAGGAAAGGTAGAAGAAAGCTGTGCGCTTCAGCTCCGCGCACTTCCGCTGATCGATCAGTTATTTAGTGAAGTGAATCCAATCCCGGTAAAGAAAGCAGTCAGCCTTCTTGGAATGGAAGCAGGACCGCTTCGTCTTCCTTTGACAGAGATTTCCGCAGAGAACGAGAAGAAACTTGTGCAGGCAATGAAAGAATTTGGCCTGCGTGTATGCTAGAAAGATATACCGGAGACAGGGGGAAGAGACAGATGATTAAGATGATAATACATGGTTGTAATGGGAAGATGGGACAGGTGCTCACTCAGCTTGCAAAAGAAGATGGGAATATCGAAGTGGCAGCCGGAATTGATACCTATACTGGGATCAACAATGATTATCCGGTATTTTCAAGCTTGGATGCATGTGATGTGCCAGCCGATGTCGTAGTTGATTTCTCCAGTGCAGCAGCAGTGGACGCACTTCTTGATACATGTAAGGCTAAGAAGCTTCCGGTTGTTCTTTGCACAACTGGATTATCAGAGGAACAGCTTCAAAAAGCAGAAGAACTTGCAAAAGAAACAGCAGTACTTCGTTCTGCGAATATGTCTCTTGGAGTGAATTTGCTTCTGAAATTATTAAAAGAAGCGGCAAAAGTTCTTGGAGGCGCTGGGTTCGATATCGAGATTGTAGAGAAACATCACAATCAGAAGATTGATGCGCCAAGCGGAACCGCAATTGCTATGGCAGATTCCATCAATGAAGCTATGGATCATAATTATCATTATGTATATGACAGAAGTCAGGTGCGCCAGAAACGAGATCCGAAAGAAATCGGTATTTCAGCTGTGCGAGGAGGAACAATCGTAGGACAGCATGATGTGATTTTTGCAGGGATGGATGAGGTTGTGGAATTTCATCACACAGCATATTCCAAATCAATTTTTGCCAAAGGCGCATTGGAAGCAGCTAAGTATCTGGCGGGAAAACCGGCAGGTATGTATGATATGAGTGATGTAGTGCTGAAAGAAAGTAATAATTAAAAATATATTTGTGAAGTATAATATCTCCCAATCTGTAAATATTATTGATATATTCGATTTTATTTCACAGAAAGGGAGATTTTATTATTATGAAACAAATTAGAAAAACTATGATTACTCTAGTATGCGTACTGGCATTGTGTCTGGCTGCGGCATGCGGGAGCAATAATGATGCCACAGAAAACGGAATGAATAAAAATGAAAATGCAGGTACTGTCGAGGAAAGAAAAGACGGAACAACTATGGGAGAAGACATAAAAGATGATGTGGAAGATCTCGGAGATGCAGTAAAAGACGGTGTGGAAAATACCGGAGATGCGATTCGCGATGGCGTTGAGGATTTGACAGATACAAAATAGTCATAAGAAATGAGAAGCCCTGTAAATATGCAAGGCTTCTCTTCTTGCGTAACGTCTTATTAAGAAGAGAATCAGGAACTTTTCGTGAGAATTTGGTTGAACTGAATGACGTATAGTGTTAGAATGTAGAGTAGTCTTAACATTAGATAGAAATGAAGGAGCAGACATATGGGTTTCATTGAGAAAATTTTCGGTACGCACAGTGAACATGAGCTGAAGCGGATTTATCCGATTGTAGATTATATTGAATCACTGGACAGTGATATGCAGCAGTTGTCCGATGAGGAATTAAGAGGAAAGACAAAGGAATTTAAGGAAAGACTGGCAGAAGGAGCAACACTGGATGACATTCTTCCGGAAGCATTTGCAGTTGTCAGAGAAGCAGCGGTCAGAACGATCGGACTGAGGCATTTCCGTGTACAGCTGATTGGTGGTGTAATCCTGCATCAGGGACGTATTGCAGAGATGCGTACCGGTGAAGGTAAGACATTGGTTTCTACATTGCCGGCATATCTGAATGCCCTTGAAGGGAAAGGAGTACATATCGTTACTGTCAATGACTATCTGGCAAAGCGTGACGCAGAGTGGATGGGACAGATTCATCGTTTTCTTGGTTTGACAGTTGGTGTCGTCCTGAACTCCATGAATAATGATGAGCGCCGTGAAGCATATAATTGTGATATTACATATATTACGAATAATGAACTGGGATTTGATTATCTGAGAGATAATATGGTTGTTTATAAAGAGCAGCTTGTACAAAGAGGGCTTCATTATGCGATCATCGATGAGGTTGACTCTGTTTTGATCGATGAAGCGAGAACACCGCTTATTATTTCCGGACAGAGCAATAAGTCTACAAAACTCTACGATGCGTGCGATATTCTGGCAAGACAGCTGGAACGAGGAGAAGCCAGCGGAGAATTTACGAAGATGAATGCCATCATGGGAGAGGATATCGAAGAGACAGGCGATTTCATCGTAAATGAGAAAGATAAGAACGTGAACCTGACAGAAGAAGGTGTTAAGAAGGTTGAGAAGTTCTTCCATATTGATAACCTTGCGGATGCAGAGAACCTGGAGATTCAGCACAATGTGATTTTAGCGTTGCGGGCGCATAATCTGATGCATAAGGATCAGGATTATGTTGTAACTCCGGAAGGAGAAGTTGTAATCGTTGATGAATTTACAGGACGTATTATGCCGGGACGCCGCTATTCAGACGGTCTGCATCAGGCGATTGAGGCGAAAGAGCATGTAGCTGTTAGAAGAGAAAGCAAGACGCTTGCAACGATTACATTCCAGAACCTGTTTAATAAATTCCAGAAAAAGTCCGGTATGACAGGTACTGCTCTGACAGAGGAGAAAGAGTTCCGCGATATTTACGGTATGGATGTTATTGAGATTCCTACGAATCTTCCGGTTCAGAGAAAAGATTTAGATGATGTTGTTTATAAGACAAAACGCGAGAAATACGAAGCAGTCGTTGACGAGGTGGTACGGGCACATCAGACAGGACAGCCGGTGCTTGTTGGTACTATTACGATTGAAGTTTCTGAACTTTTGAGCAAGATGCTGAAAAAGCGCGGTATTAAACATAATGTATTGAATGCAAAATTCCATGAACTTGAGGCGGAGATCGTTGCTGAAGCAGGACGCCACGGCGCTGTTACGATTGCGACGAATATGGCGGGACGTGGTACAGATATTAAGCTGGATGATGAGTCAAAGGCAGCCGGAGGTCTGAAGATTATCGGTACAGAACGTCATGAATCCAGACGAATTGATAATCAGCTGCGCGGACGTGCCGGACGTCAGGGAGATCCGGGAGAGTCACGGTTCTATATTTCTCTGGAAGATGATCTGATGCGTCTTTTCGGCTCTGAGAAGTTAATGGATATCTTTAATAAACTCGGTGTCGAAGACGGCGAGCAGTTAGAGCATAAGATGCTTTCAAACGGAATCGAGAAGGCACAGAAGAAGATCGAGAACAATAACTTTGGAATCCGTAAGAATCTTCTTGAGTATGACCAGGTTATGAATGAGCAGAGAGAACTGATTTACGAAGAGCGCCGCAAAGTGTTAGACGGGGAGAATATGCGAGATTCTATCTTCCATATGATTACAGATTTCGTAGAATCCACAGTAGATGCGAATATTTCTTCGGACATGGATTATGAAGACTGGGATCTGACAGCTCTGAATGTAGACCTTCTGGCAGTGGTACCGATGAAACCGGTAACTGCAGAAGATGTGAAAGGAATGCAGCAGAAAGAATTAAAGCATCTTGTAAAAGAACGTGCAGTAAAAGCTTACGAGGCAAAAGAGGCAGAATTCCCGGAAGCAGAGCATTTGAGAGAGTTAGAGCGTGTTGTTCTTCTGAAAGTAATTGATGCGAGATGGATGGATCATATTGATGATATGGATCAGCTGCGTCAGGGAATCGGTCTTCAGGCATATGGACAGAGGGATCCGCTTGTAGAATACAAGATGGTTGGTTATGAGATGTTTGGCGACATGACCAATACGATCACAAAAGATACTGTGCGCACTCTGATGAATGTACGGATTGAACAGAAAGCAGAGCGCCAGCAGGCAGCGAAAGTAACAGGAACAAACAAAGACGATACTGCTTTACATGAACCAAAAAAACGTGCGGAAAAGAAAGTGTATCCGAACGATCCGTGTCCATGCGGAAGCGGTAAAAAATACAAACAATGCTGCGGACGAAATAAATAGAACAGCAGGAAGAGGTGTGGCAGGATTTCTGACACACCTTTGCCGCTTATAGAAGACTGCATATGCAGCAATGCCAAAGTGCAGCTATTAGTGAAAAGGAGGATGCAGATGATAGAACTGGATGAATTAAAAAGTATGATCAGCGCCTATGAAGAACCGCTTGAAGAACTCAGGGGGTCTCTTTGACATTGCGGGAAAGAAACGAAGACTGGAAGAGCTGGAGAAGAAAATGGAATCTCCGGATTTCTGGGAGAATCCTGAAGAGTCTCAAGAGGTAACAAAAGAAGTGAAAGCGCTTAGAGATACGCTGGAAGCGATGGAAGGACTTTCCGGACATTTTGAAGATGTGATACTTCTGATCGAAATGGCAGATGAAGAAAATGACAGGAGCATGTTGAAGGAGATTGAACGGGAGATCAGTTCTTTTGAAGAGAAATACGAAGCGCTGCGCATTGAAACGCTTCTCTCAGGAGAATATGATAAGAATTCTGCCATTGTGACACTTCATGCAGGCGCAGGAGGAACGGAGTCCTGTGACTGGGCGAATATGCTTTACAGAATGTATACAAGATGGTCCGAGCAGAAGGGATTTTCCATTACTGTACTGGACTATCAGGCAGGCGATATTACCGGAATCAAAGCGATTACCTTTGAGGTAAATGGGGCGAATGCGTATGGTTATCTGAAATCTGAAAAAGGTGTACATCGCCTTGTGCGGATTTCACCGTTTAATTCAGCGGGAAAACGTCAGACCTCTTTTGCATCCTGCGATGTTGTGCCGGATATTGAAGAGGAAATTGACGTAGAGATTAACGAGGATGACTTGAAGATTGATACTTATCGGGCCAGCGGCGCCGGTGGACAGCATGTTAATAAAACTTCCTCTGCCATTAGGATTACGCATCTGCCAACGGGGATTGTAGTACAATGTCAGAATGAACGCTCGCAGTTCAGCAATAAAGAAAAGGCAATGCAGATGCTAAAAGCAAAGCTGTATCTGATCAAACAGCAGGAACAGGCAGATAAGGTATCAGGTATCCGTGGAGAAGTAAAAGAGATTGGATTTGGCAATCAGATCCGTTCGTATATTATGCAGCCATATACATTAGTAAAAGATCATCGGACAAATGTAGA
>CAUCYJ010000026.1:0-17417 GCA_958446945.1 uncultured Lachnospiraceae bacterium
GTTTGCAGAGAATTGTCTGCCGCGGGGGATGAAAGGAAGAAGTTTCCTGATGCGTCATGGAAAGACATTGGAAGAACGATATTTTGCAAATGCAACAACGATCTTTACAGAGAAGGAGGCGAATAAGCTTCTGAGAAAGGGCTGTGAACCGGGAATCCACAGGGTAACGGCGCCGCTTTATGCGAGAGTAAAAGATAAAGATCCGGTAACAAAGATGCAGTATGTGGATATGCATCTTTGGCTTGTCCATGATATCCTGATGAAAGGGGATAAAATGGGAATGGCGAACTCAATCGAGGTGCGTGTTCCGTTTCTGGATAAAGAAGTATTTAAGCTTGCCAGCAGTCTGCCGGTAGATTATAAGGTAAGAGCGCCGAAGACAAAGGTAGCCCTTCGAGCAGCTGCAGACCGTGTCATTCGAAAGAAAACAGCGGAGAAGAAGAAACTTGGTTTTCCGATCCCAATCCGTGTATGGCTTCGGGAAGAGAAATATTATGAACGTGTGAAAAAGATGTTTGCTACAGAGGCAGCAGAACAGTTCTTTCACACAGAGTATCTGAACCGTCTGTTAGAGGAACATAAAGAAGGAAAGCAGGATAACAGCAGAAAGATCTGGACGGTTTATATTTTCCTGATCTGGTATGATAGATTTTTTGCCAATGGAAAACCAGTCCATCCATCTGCAATAAAAGGTGAAAAATCTGCAGCATAGAATAAAGACAAGGAGCGATGATATGCGTAAAACGGCAGGGGGAAGGCCGGTATCCAGAAGAAAAAAACAACCGAAGACAATTCAATATTTCGATTACAGTCTGTTGGCAACGATTATTTTTCTGGTTTGTTTTGGGCTTGTAATTCTGTATAGTACAAGTGCTTACAGCGCTCAGGAAAAATTTGGCGATCCTATGTGGTACTTTCGAAAACAGACCATTATTACGATAGGAAGTTTGATTGTGATGACAGTGGTGTCCTGGATTAACTATCATGTATATGCAAGATTTGCAAAGCTATCCTATGTTGTAGCATTTATTCTGATGTTGTTGATTCTGACGCCATTTGGAATTGAAGCAAATGGGGCAAGAAGATGGGTAGGAATTCCAGATACGCCGCTGCAGATTCAGCCTGCAGAGGTAGTCAAGATTGCGATTATCCTCTATATCCCATTTCTTGTATGCCGCACAGGGAAATACATCGAAAAGTGGGATCATCTGAAAGAAATTCTGTTCTATGGAGGAGCAGCCGGAATTGGTGTACTTGTTCTGACAGACAACTTGAGCAGTGCGATCATTGTACTTGGAATTACTGCGGTCATTTTATATGTATCTTATCCGAAGACAAAGAAAATCGTGCAGTACTCTATGCTGGCAGGGATTGTTGGATATATTGGGGTTCGGATTTGGGCATCTTCGCTGGCGAAAAGCGATAACTTCCGATTACAGAGGATTATTGTGTGGATTGATCCGGAAAAATATGCCGACAATAAAGGATTTCAGACGCTTCAGGCTTTGTATGCGGTTGGTTCCGGAGGTTTTTGGGGAAAAGGTCTGGGAGCCAGTACGCAGAAATTGATTATTCCGGAGGTACAGAATGATATGATTCTCTCAATCATCTGTGAAGAACTTGGAGTATTTGGAGCAATTGTTGTACTTGTAATGTTTGGAATGATGCTTTATCGTCTGATGTTTATTGCTCAGAATGCGCCTGATAAATATGGTTCTTTGATTGTAACAGGAATTTTTGCCCACATTGCAATACAGGTTATTTTAAATGTAGCTGTTGTGACGAATCTGATTCCAAATACAGGAATTACACTGCCGTTTATTAGCTATGGAGGAACATCGATTTTGTTTCTGATGATTGAAATGGGGATGGCTCTCAGCGTATCGAGATCAATTCGTTTTGATGAATCATAAAAAACTCTTTTCAGAAAGAAAAAAATGTGCTATTATAATGTAGTATTTAATACTACTTATAATAGAAATAGTTATATAAAAAGTGAGCAGTATTCTTATTGAGATTAGGAAAGAATACATGCGGGAGGATAGAAAATGAGTTATAAGATTGTAATCGACAGTTGCGGTGAGTTGACAGAAGAGATGAAAGCATCAGCAATTTATGAAAGTGTAGCATTGGGAATTGATATTGATGATCATCATATTGTAGATGACGAGACATTCTGCCAGCAGGAGATGCTGTGTATGCTTAAAGAAAGTCCGAACTGTCCAAAGTCATCCTGCCCGTCTCCGGAAGCGTATATGGAAAGTTATCGGTGTGAAGCGGAGCATGTATATGTGGTAACGCTGACAGGCAATTTGAGCGGATCTTATAACAGTGCAGTACTTGGAAAGAATCTGTATTTAGAAGAATATGGTGAGAAACAGATTCATGTATTCGATTCGAAAAGTGCATCCGTAGGAGAGACACTGATTGGCCTGAAGATTGCCGAATGTGAAGAAGCCGGAATGACTTTTGAAGAAGTAATAGCACAGGTAGAAGCATATATTGAAGAACAGCACACATATTTCGTGTTGGAGACATTAGAGACGCTGAGAAAGAATGGGAGACTGACAGGGCTGAAAGCGGTTATGGCGACAGCGCTGAATATTAAGCCATATATGGGTGCGACACCGGAAGGCACGATTCAGCAGCTCGGTCAGGCAAGAGGGATTACGAAGGCGATTGCTAAGATGTGTGATACTGTTGTGAAGGAAGTGAAAAATCCGGAGAAGAAAATCCTCGGAATTACACATTGTAATTGCAGAGAGCGGGCAGAGAAAGTGCGTGATCTCATTTTGAGCAAGATTTCTGTGAAAGATGTGGTGATTCTTGATACAAGAGGGATTAGTACCATATATGCCAATGACGGTGGAGTGATTGTTGTAATCTAAGGTAAAAAGGAGCAGAACAATGAGTCAGGAGAAAGTAGATAAATATAAACAGGAAAAAGCAAACCGTAAGCAGATTATGCAGAAAGAGAAGCGAATGAAAGTAGTTCGTAGATGTCTTTATTCTGTGATCGGAATTGCGCTTATTGGATGGCTTGGCTATTCTGCATATGATAATTATCAGGCGAATCAGCCGAGAGAAGTTGCAGAAGTGGACTACAGTGCATTCGAGAATTATTTGAACGAATTGAACAGCGCAGAGTAATCAGAAGAGAGAAGATTCCGACAAAGGGAGTCTTCTTTTTTTGAGTTTTATATTAAGTAATAGAAGCTTTAAGAAAAATTTAAGAAACAAAAAAATATATACTGAAAAATCCGGTCAAATGTGGGGGATAGGGATTCACCCCCACAGCCGGTCTGTTTTTTTGCCTAAAAATACTTCCGGGAAGTGTTTGGATGGAATTTGCTGTAAAACACACCCCACTTTGCCCCACCAAATTTTAAAAATCTTAAGAAATTGCTAATTTCCTATGTATTTTGCCGGAATTTGCCAGTCCACTTTTTTGAAAATAGCACTTGAAATCACTATAAAAGTAGTTTACAATAAGTTCAGGTGGTAAAAAGTGGTGACAAGTGGCGCAAAGTGGCACGAAAGTGGCAGGCCACTTTGGAAGTAGGTGTTTTGGATGCTGACAGGTGAATTTAATCACAGTATTGATGCAAAGGGCCGGTTGATTATTCCATCAAAGTTTCGGGAAGATCTTGGGGAGGATTTCCTGATAACGAAGGGGTTTGATCACTGCTTATTTGTGTATCCAAATAGCGAATGGAAAGCACTGGAAACCAAGTTAAAAGCCTTACCACTCAATAATCCGAACGCAAGAAAACTGACACGATTCCTCGTAGGAAGTGCGGTAGATGGCGGCGTGGATAAACAAGGTAGAGTATTAATCTCTTCTGCCCTCAGAGAGTTTGCAGGACTGGACAAGGAAGTTGTACTGGTTGGCGTACTGAATCGTGTTGAGATTTGGGACAAAGCAAAATGGGATGAAACAAATGCACTTGTGGAAGAAGATGTAGATGACATTGCAAGCGGTATGGAAGATCTGGGGTTAATGATTTAAAAATATTTTCCGGGGAGCGATTGTAAATGGAGTTTAATCACACATCTGTATTATTGGAAGAGACAGTAAATGGTCTGAACATCAAGCCAGACGGCATTTACGTGGATGGAACGCTTGGTGGCGGCGGACATGCCTATGAGGTATGTAAGCAATTAAGTCAAATGGGGAGATTTATAGGAATAGATCAGGATGAGGCGGCGATTGAAGCTGCCGGTTCCAGATTGCGTGACTTTGGGGAGAAAGTTACAATAGTGCGGAGCAACTATTGTGATATGAAGTCGCGGCTCCGTGAACTTGGCATTGACAAAGTAGATGGGATCGTACTTGATTTGGGTGTATCGTCTTATCAGTTGGATACAGCAGAGCGAGGTTTTTCTTATCGCGCAGATGCTCCTTTGGACATGAGGATGGACAGGCGTCAGCCTGTAACGGCAAAGGACATTGTCAATGGCTATTCCGAGAAGGACCTGTTTCGTATTATCCGGGACTATGGGGAAGATCGTTTTGCGAAGAATATCGCAAAGCATATTTGTCTCGCACGCGAAAAAGGTCCGATTGAGACAACAGGGGAGTTGGCTGAGATTATCAGTCGTGCAATCCCTATGAAAATACAGAAAACATCAGGACATCCGGCAAAAAGGACGTTTCAGGCAATTCGGATCGAATTGAATCATGAGCTGGATGTATTGAGAGATACGCTGGATGAGATGATCGATCTGTTGAATCCGGGTGGAAGGATTTGTATTATTACATTTCATTCACTGGAAGATCGCATCGTGAAGAGCAATTTTAAGAAGAATGAAGATCCATGTACATGTCCGAGTGATTTTCCGGTCTGTGTGTGTGGTAAGAAATCAAAAGGTAAAGTAATTACGAGAAAGCCAATCCTTCCGGGAGAAGAAGAACTTTCGGTGAACAGTCGCTCGAAGAGCGCGAAGCTCCGAATTTTTGAGAGAAGATAGATTGGCAGAACAAGAAGAAAGGAAGACGTGCAAAGTGGCAAACAGAAGGCATGCAGGACAAATAAATAGACAGCCTTACTATGTATACGGCAATACAGTGCGGAAGGAAGAGATACTGCCGCAGCAGGAACAGCCAGTGGAGATGCCAAAGAAACGCGCAAGTGTTCAGGTACGAAGAAACCGCAGAAATGCAATGCATATGAGTCCGGGGTATGTGGTGTTTTTAAGCGTTGCAGCAATATTAGTATTGGCAGTTTGCGTTTCTTATTTGAAACTTCAGAACGAAGCTGTGAACCGTTCAGAAACGATTGCTGTGATGCAGCAGGAGCTTGCGGCACAGAAAGAAGAGAATACGACACGCTACAATGCACTGATGGATAAGATCAATCTGAATGATATCCGCACGCGGGCAATGAATGAACTTGGTATGGTATATGCTTCAAAGGATCAGGTGATTTCTTACCAGAGCCCGACCAATGACTATGTAAAGCAGTACGAAGTGATTCCGGACAGCGGTGTTGTTGCCAGAGCTGAAAAAGCAGAGAAATAACAGGTGAGTGAATGGCGAAGAAAAAAAAGAGAAAATTTGAATTTTTGCGGAAAAAATTTCCGATGAAAATGCAGAAAAAGCTGGTAATGCTATTTATGGCAGTTATACTGGCTTTTGTTGGTTTAATTATTCGAATTACATACATTAATGCATCCAGCGGAGAAAAGTATACAAAAATTGTTTTGGATCAGCAGCAATATGACAGCAAGATCATTCCGTTTAAGCGGGGAGATATTCTCGACAGGAACGGCACTAAGTTAGCGACAAGCGAGAGAGTATATAATGTAATTCTGGATGCAAAGGTGTTATTGTCAGATGAAAAGAAGCAGGAAAAGATTATTTCTGAGACAGCATCTGTTGTGCAGGAATGTTTCGGAATTACAGAAACAGAACTTCGTGCAGCTTTAAAAGAGAAACCGGAGAGCCGGTATATTATTATGAAAAAGCAGATTGATTATGATACGGCAAAGAAATTTGAAGAAATGGATGAGGACAATGAAAATTATCCGCTTCTTATGGGAATCTGGCTGGAAGATGATTACATCAGATCCTATCCGTATGATACGCTTGCAAGCGATGTGCTTGGATTTACGTCTTCCGGAAATGTGGGAAATGGCGGTCTTGAGAGTTCTTACAACGATATTTTAAATGGAACCGATGGAAGAGAGTATGGGTATCTTGATTACGATTCCTCGTTAGAGCGAGTGGTAAAAGAAGCGAAGAATGGCGCTCATATTGTTACAACGCTTGACTTGAACCTGCAGAGTATGGTAGAAGAAGTTATTGCAGAATTTAATAAAGAATATGAGAAATACGACGAGACGACCGGACGGAGAACGGAGCTTGGAAGTAAAAATACAGCTGTGATCATTATGGATCCGAATACAGGAAATATTCTGACAGAAGCAACTTATCCGTTTTACAATCTGAATGACCCAAGAGATCTGACTTCTTTCTATTCGGATGAAGAAATTGCGAATCTGGAAAATACAACGAATGAAAAAACAGGTGTGAATGGAAAGATTGAAGCGCTTCAGGAAATTTGGAAAAATTTTGCGGTAACAGATACATTTGAACCGGGTTCTACAATGAAACCATTTACTGTGGCAGCAGGACTTGAAAGTGGAAAACTTACCGGTAACGAAACATATGTCTGTGGCGGCTCCCTTCGGGTTGTGGAAAATGCAGCGCCGATTCCATGTCACTACAAAGATGGACATGGAACGGAAACGATTCAGGATGCAGTAGCGAATTCCTGTAATGTGGCTCTGATGCATATGGCAAGCGCTATTGGTCCGGAAGAATTTTGCAAATATCAGAAGATTTTTGGATTTGGCGAGTATACCGGAATTGATTTACCAGGAGAAGCGCTTGGTATTTTATATCAGGCAGAAGACATGGGGCCGATTGATTTGGCTACAAACTCTTTCGGACAGAATTTTAATGTAACGATGACACAGATGGCAGCGGCATTTTGCTCTCTCGTAAATGGCGGCAATTACTATGAGCCGCATCTTGTGAAACAGATTCAGGATGCAGATGGAAATGTAATTGAGAATAAAGATCCGGTTTTAATGAAAAAAACAATTTCCGAGAAAACTTCTGATATGGTAAAAGAATATCTTCGGGCAGTTGTTGAATACGGAACCGGAACCGACTATCAGATTGAAGGCTATGATATTGGAGGTAAGACAGGTACAGCGCAGAAGCACCCGAGAAGTGAAAATAAACATTTGCTTTCGTTTGCCGGAGCAGCGCCGATTAGCAATCCGGAAGTTGTGATCTATGTTGTGATTGATGAGATTAATACAGATAATCAGTCCAACAGCGCTTATGTGGCAGACCTTTCGAGAAGAATTATGGAAAAGGTATTTCCGTATCTGGGGATTACTCAAATAGAAACGTCGGCAGATGATGTGCCGGCAGAAGAATAGGAATAACCCTGTGGGATCATTAATAAACTGTATCAATGATTCTACAGGGATTTTTTATGCGAAATAAGACTTATAATAAGAAGAAAATGTTTGTAATCTTTCTCTGTGCCGGCGCTGTATTGTTGGCGCTTGTTGGGCGGCTTATCTATTTAATGCTGTTTGATGCAGAATACTATCAAAATCGGGCAGAACAGCTCCATGAGCGAGAACGGGATATTAAAGCAGCCAGAGGAGAAATTGTGGATGTAAATGGAAAAGTGTTAGCGACAAACAGGACAGTATGCACAATCTCTGTAATTTATAATCAGGTGGAAGATAAAGAAGCGGTAATACAGATGCTTGTAAGAGAGCTTGGGATGTCAGAAAGCACCGTGAGGAAACGAGTGGAGAAAGTATCTTCGATTGAACGGATTAAGACAAATGTGGACAAAGAGACCGGAGATAAGATCAGAAGCTATGATCTAGCGGGAGTGAAAGTAGATGAAGATTTTAAGCGATTCTATCCGTATGAAGATCTTGGAGCTACTGTAATTGGATTTACCGGTGGAGATAACCAGGGAATTATTGGTTTGGAAGTAAAATATGAGGAATATCTAAAAGGAGTCAATGGGAAAATATTGACGACAACAGATGCGAGAGGAATTGAATTAAATGGAGTGGCAGAGGATAGAATAGAGCCGGAGGCCGGACATACGCTGCAGATCAGTATGGACTATAATATTCAGGAATATGTGCAGCAGGAAGCTGAAAAAGTTATGGAACAAAAACAGGCAGATGGTGTGTCAATTCTTTTGATGAACCCGAAAAACGGTGAGATAAAGGCTATGGTAAACGTACCGGAATTTAATTTGAATGACCCATTTACATTACATGAAAAGGAAGAAGAAAGTAAGCTGACGCCGGAAGAAAAACAGGATCGACTGAACCGTATGTGGAGAAATCGCTGCATCAATGATACCTATGAACCGGGGTCCACATTTAAAATCATTACCTCTTCAGCCTGTCTGGAAGAAGGCGTTGTTACGCCTGAATCAACTTTTTCCTGTCCGGGCTATAAGGTTGTGGAAGACCGAAAGATTCGATGTCATAAGGTAGGAGGGCATGGAAGCGAAACGTTTGTTCAGGGAGTCCAGAATTCCTGTAATCCGGTTTTCATGGAGATTGGTCTGCGGCTTGGAGCAGAAAAATTTTGCGATTATTTTAAAAAGTTTGGATTGATGAATCTGACAGGGGTGGATCTTCCGGGGGAAGCAGGAACGATTATGCATAAACAGGAAGATATTGGTCTGGTGGAACTGGCGACGATGACATTTGGACAGTCATTTCAGATTACTCCGGTGCGGATGACTTCTACAGTAAGCGCTCTGATTAATGGAGGAAAGAGCATTACACCTCATTTTGGCATGAAGGTACTGGACAAAGAAGGAAAAGAAATTAAAACATTTCAATATAAAAAAGATGATCGGATTGTATCAGAAGAAACTTCTGCGTTAATGCGAGGAATATTGGAAAGCGTAGTGTCGGAAGGATCTGGAAAGAATGCCTATATTGACGGATATCGAATCGGAGGGAAAACAGCAACTTCACAGACATTGCCGAGGAGCGCGAGAAAATATATTTCTTCCTTTATTGGTTTTGCTCCGGCAGATGATCCGCAGATTCTCGGCATGGTCATTATTTACAATCCGCAGGGAATTTATTATGGAGGAACGATTGCAGCGCCGATTCTTAGGGAAATTTTTGAAAATGTTCTTCCGTACATGGGAATGGAGAAAGATCCGGAAATTATGCGGGAGAAAAAAGCGGAGTAATCAGTAAATTTTAAATGGAGGCAGATCATCGCAAATACGGCAGAATGGTTGAAAACAGAGGGAAAATAAGGTATACTAAATAAGTTAAAAAACAAAAGAGATAAAGAGGTGGCGTATGAATTATTATATCATAGTAATACCAGTATTGATTTCATTTGTACTTAGCGTGTTGATGGGACCGGTTGTGATTCCGTTTCTGCGCAGATTGAAGATGGGTCAGACAGAACGTGTAGAAGGTGTCCAATCGCATTTGAAGAAAGCCGGAACTCCTACAATGGGCGGTGTGATGATCTTGATCAGTGTACTTGTAACATCGCTGTTTTATGTAAAAGATTATCCAAAGATTATCCCGGTACTTTTTGTGACAGTCGGATTTGGATTGATTGGATTTCTGGATGATTATCTGAAAGTTGTAATGAAACGCTCAGATGGATTATTTCCAATGCAGAAAATGGCGCTTCAGATTGTTGTGACGGCTGTGTTTGCGTTTTACCTTGTGAAGTTTACGGATGTTTCGCTGACGATGCTGATTCCGTTTTCCGGAGGAAAATATCTGGACATTGGCTGGCTTGCAATCCCACTGCTGTTTATTGCGGTGATTGGTACTGTAAATGGTGTGAATTTCACAGATGGTCTGGATGGTCTGGCATCAAGTGTTACAGTTCTTGTAGCTACATTTTTTACAGTTATTGCTGTCGGAACAAAGAGTGGACTGGAACCGGTCACATGTGCGGTTGTCGGAGCGCTGCTTGGATTTTTATTGTTTAATGTTTATCCGGCAAAAGTATTTATGGGAGATACCGGTTCACTGGCGCTTGGAGGTTTTGTTGCATCCACAGCATATATGCTGCGGATGCCGATCTTTATTTTGATCGTCGGAATGATTTATTTTGTGGAAGTCCTTTCTGTTATGATCCAGGTTACATATTTTAAAAAGACCGGAGGAAAACGTTTCTTTAAGATGGCACCGATCCATCATCATTTTGAATTATGCGGATGGTCAGAGACAAGAGTCGTTGCGGTATTTTCAATTATTACTGCAATTCTCTGTCTGATCGCGCTGCTGGCGTTATAGGAGGAAGAATCATGGATGTTAGAGATCAGAATGTACTTGTGTTTGGTTCCGGAAAAAGTGGGATCGGCGCATGCCGTCTGTTGGAACACCGGGGCGCTTCTGTCATTCTCTACGATGGAAATGCAGCTCTCTGTGCGGAGGAATTAAAAGAGAAAATAGGATGTAAAAGTATAGAAGTCATTTTGGGAGAACTCCCGGAAGAAGTGATTGAGAAACTGACGCTGGCGGTATTGAGTCCGGGGGTGCCGACAGATATTGAACCGGTAAACCGCATGCGGGAAAAGGGTGTGAGAATCTGGGGAGAGATTGAACTTGCTTATACATATGGTAAGGGAGATGTGCTTGCCATTACTGGTACGAATGGAAAGACGACAACAACAACTTTGCTCGGAGAGATTATGAAAGCATGGAAAGAAAGTGTCTTTGTTGTTGGGAATATCGGCAATCCATATACAGAAGAAGTGGAGAAGATGACCGGGGAGAGCGTGACTGTTGCTGAGATTTCCAGTTTTCAGCTTGAGACAATTGAGAAATTCTGTCCGAAGATCAGTGCAATTTTAAATATTACACCGGATCATTTGAACCGACATCATACAATGGAGGCTTATATTGAAGCGAAGAAAGCCATTGCAAAGAATCAGGGGCCAGAAGAATACTGTGTGCTTAATTATGAGGATGAAGTGCTCCGCTCTTTTGGAGAAGAGATTCAGACAAAGGTATTTTATTTTAGCAGCAAAAGAACACTGTCAAGAGGAATTTATCTGGAAAATGGCAATATGATATATAGAGACGGAGAACAGGTAACGCTCTGCCGTGTAGAGGAACTGAAACTTCTTGGTGTGCACAATTATGAGAATGTAATGGCAGCAGCGGCAATGGCACTGCTTTACAAAGTACCGGTGGAAGTAGTTAGAGAAGTTATTTTAAAGTTTACCGGAGTAGAGCATCGGATTGAGTTTGTTGCAGAGAAACAAGGAGTTTTCTATTACAATGATTCTAAAGGAACGAATCCGGATGCAGCAATCCGCGGGATACGGGCGATGAACCGTCCAACGTGTCTGATCGGTGGAGGATATGATAAGGAATCAGAGTACGATGAATGGATTCAGGCATTTGACGGAAAAGTAAAAAAATTTGTTCTGATTGGGAAAACAAGAGAAAAGATAGCTGCCTGTGCCAGAAAATACGGATTTCCAGAAGAAAATATTTTACTGGCAGATACTTTTGAAGAGGCAGTGGCATTCTGTACGGCGAATGCACAACCGGGAGACGCAGTACTTTTATCACCGGCATGCGCAAGCTGGGGAATGTTCAAAAATTATGAAGAACGTGGAGATAAATTCAAAGAACTTGTAAATGCATTATAGGGAGTGATGAACGATTGCCGCGTTCCGATAAAAAGAAAACATACGATACAACACTGCTTGTAATTGTATTTCTGCTGGCAGGGATTGGACTTTTGATCCTTTACAGCACAAGTGCATATAATGGGCGTGTGAAATTCCATGATTCTTTTTACTATTTGAAAAAACAGACTTTTGCCACACTACTTGGATTTGGGATGATGTTTCTTACCGCGAAGATTGACTATCATATATGGCGGCCGTTGGCGCTGCCGGGATATCTGCTTGCGCTTGCGTTGTCTACAGCCGTATTATTTGTGGGAGAAGAGATTAATGGGTCCAAAAGATGGTTATCTTTGGGCCCTTTATCATTTCAGCCATCTGAATATGCAAAAGTAGCGCTGATTCTTTATCTGGCCTGTATCGTTGTGCAGAATGTAAAAAAGATTGACCGAATTGGGACTTTGGTTCGGATTATGCTTCTGGTGCTTCCAATCGTAGGGCTCGTAGGCTCCAATAACTTGAGTACGGCAATTATTATTCTTGGGATTGCAGTTATTTTAATTTTCATTGCAAGCCCGAGATACGGACAGTTTATATGGATGGGGGCAGCAGGAGCGGGGTTTCTTGGAATCTTTCTTGCGCTGGAGAGCTATCGTCTGGAACGGATTGCAATCTGGAGGCATCCTGAACTTTATGAAAAAGGGTATCAGACGTTGCAAGGACTTTATGCCATTGGTTCCGGAGGGCTGTTTGGCGTGGGGCTTGGGAAGAGTATTCAGAAGCTTGGGTTTGTACCGGAAGCGCAAAATGATATGATTTTTTCTATTATTTGTGAAGAACTTGGCCTTGTTGGAGCAAGTACTATCATTATTTTGTTTCTTATATTGATCTGGCGTTTCTTTGTAATTGCGACAAAGGCAAAGGATCTCTTTGGAGCGCTGATTGCATCAGGAGCTATGGCACATATGATGATTCAGGTCATTCTAAATATTGCGGTAGTCACAAACAGTATTCCAAATACGGGGATCACTCTTCCGTTTATTAGCTATGGGGGGACTTCCGTTATGTTTCTTCTGATTGAGATGGGGCTTGTATTGAGTGTTTCCGCTACAATCACATAGAGGATAAGAGAACATAAGGAATGATTGGTGAAGCCGATTTCTTAGGAGTGGAAAAGTTTGTCGGATGTTTTGCAGGAAAAAGGGGTTGGCGAAGAATCGGAAGTCTGATAAAATAAAAAAGATACCAGAAAACAGCAATGTGAGGAGGATCTGTTATGGAAGGGGAAAAACGAAGGATAAAAGGGAAAATCGTGCGTCAGATCTATGCAGTTTTGATTATACTTCTAGGCCTTCTGATTCTGGGAATGAGCGTTGTGATTTTATTTCACACAAAAGAGATTGAGGTTGGTGGATTGGAGTATGCTTCCGACACGGAAGTAATAGAATGGGTAAAGCAGGATGAGATGTCTGCAAATACACTTTATCTGCTTTGGAAATATCGTATGCAGAAACCTGAGCTCCTTCCATTTATAGATGAGATAAAGGTTACGTTAAAGTCACCATGGTCAGTTAAAATAAATGTTACGGAGAAAAAAATTGTCGGATATATTGCGGCGGAGGAAGGATATTATTATTTCGACAAGGAGGGACTTGTTGTATTCCAAAATGAAGTACCATTGGAAGCGGTTCCGTGCATTGAAGGAATGGAAGTAGAAGAGAAAAAGCTGTATCATCAATTAAAGACTGCAGATAATAAGGTGTTTGCACATATTCTTGATGTAACACAGCTTTTGAAAAAGGAAGAATTAAAACCGGACAGAATTTTAAGTGACGGCAAGAACGTAACGCTGTATTTTAGCGCGATTTGCGTGGAGCTTGGCTCAGAGGGCTATGCAAATAAAATTGTACAGCTGCCAGCGGTACTTGAGAAGCTGGAAGGTCAGACAGGAGTTCTGCAGATGAAGTACTATAATGCAGATAGTAAATATATTAGTTTCCGCCGGACAGACCCGGAAGCAGAGGCAGCAAAAGCGGAGGCAGAAGCGGCGGCAGAGGCAGCCCGGCAGGAAGCTGAAAATCAGGAAGAAGGAGCCGGGGAGACACAAGAGAACGCAGAAGAAGAGGGCGTGACAGATGACAGCGTGGGAGATAATATTGACAGCGGTGATACATCCGGGGAGGACTACGGAAGTGATTCCGGAAATGACTCGGGAGAAGATTCTTATGAGGGGGAAGATTATTAAATTCCAAAGAAAAAGAAATGCATTTTAAGAAACAAAAAATATTCCCGTAAAAAGCATAAAAATTTAGAAAAATAGAAAAAATGCTATTGATTATTTTCCAGAAAACTTATATTATATAACTATGTGGACATTGCACTATTAAAATAAGAAAAGGCAGCAAGGGAAGTATAAAGATAAAAGGTGACAAAGGAGGAGAAACTCTTGTTAGAAATTAAGACAAATGAATCAGAAGCAGCAGCAAGAATTATAGTGGTTGGTGTCGGTGGAGGCGGGAATAACGCAGTCAACCGAATGATAGATGAACAGATCGTTGGTGTTGAGTTTATCGCAATCAACACAGATAAACAGGCACTTCAGTTATGTAAGGCTCCAACATTAATGCAGATTGGTGACAAGCTTACAAAAGGACTTGGTGCAGGAGCAAAACCGGAGATCGGTGAGAAAGCAGCAGAAGAAAGTGCAGAAGAAATCCAGGCAGCATTAAAAGGCGCAGACATGGTATTCGTTACATGTGGTATGGGCGGCGGAACAGGAACAGGTGCAACTCCTGTTGTTGCAAAGATCGCAAAAGACATGGGTGCTTTGACTGTAGGTGTTGTTACAAAACCATTCCACTTTGAGTCTAAGACTCGTATGAACAATGCGTTATCAGGAATTGAGAAATTAAAAGAAAATGTTGATACATTGATTGTCATCCCGAATGATAAGCTTCTTGAGATCGTTGACAGAAGAACAACAATGCCGGAAGCTTTAAAGAAAGCGGATGAAGTACTTCAGCAAGGTATTCAGGGAATCACAGACCTGATCAATGTACCGTCTCTGATCAACCTTGACTTTGCCGATGTTCAGACAGTTATGACAGACAAAGGTATTGCTCATATCGGTATCGGTTATGGTAAGGGTGATGAGAAAGCATTAGACGCAGTAAAAGAGGCTGTAGCAAGTCCATTGCTTGAGACAACAATTGCAGGTGCTTCTCATGTTATCATCAATATTTCCGGAGATATTTCTCTTATGGATGCAAGTGATGCAGCAGAATATGTTCAGGATCTTGCAGGAGAAGAGGCAAATATCATCTTTGGTGCGATGTATGATGATTCTAAGACAGATGAAGCAATCATTACAGTTATCGCTACAGGTCTTCATACAACCGGAGGCGCAGCAGCAAAATTGAAATCAAGACTGGAAGGACAGCGTCAGGCATCCGTATTTGGCGGACAGCAGGCTCCTCACCAGGGAACACAGAGAGGTCTTGATTACAGCATGGCACCGGGTCAGTATGCGACACCGCATTACACACCGGGACAGTATTCTCAGAGAACATCTGATCAGGCTCCTTCTTTCAACCAACCAAAAGCTCCGCAGGGAAGCAGAGTGAAAGAACAGTCTATTAAGATTCCGGATTTCTTTAAGAGATAAGAAGTAATCGAAAAGAATTAGAATATAAGCAGAAGAGTCATTGTGACAGGCAGAAAGATTGCCGTCCGGTGGCTCTTTTTGATTGCATAGAAAAATCCTTTGGAAATCTTATGTAATTGAAAATGCACTTTGTGTGAAAAGGTGTAAGCGGCAGTTTCTGTCGAAAGATTTCCGGTTTTTCTTACTGCATCTGACAAAATTCTAAAATATTTTATTCTATAATAAATGCTGCTTGCATACCAAATCGATTTTGTATCAAAAGAAGAAAGAGGGCGGAACATGTATTATGAATTGTATATAGATGTCTTGTTTCTAGTAAATTTTATGATGGACTATCTGCTTTTATTGACAGTAAGCAGAATCCTCACATGTACTGCCACGCATGTGTCAATTTTTACGGGAGCATTGATGGGAGCAATCTCTACCTGTGCGGTCATCTGCATACCGGGGCATCATTTTCTGATGAAATTCATTTTGTTCCATATTGTCATAAATACTGTTATGATTCGAGCAGGACTTAAAATCAAAGAAAGAAAAAAGTTTCTTCAAGCGTATTTACTTCTTTACATATGCACTTTTTTTCTGGGAGGTGTGATGCAGTTTCTCGGAGGTCATGTGAAAACGGCGGGGCTTTTTGTGCTGATTGCTGCGGTCAGTTATGAAGTGATGCAGGGAGCTTTCTGGCTACTGGCACAATTGCGGAGTATTCAGAATTACAGATGCAAAGTGACAGTGTATTTGAATGGAATTTCCCATACCGTAGAAGCGCTGATTGATACTGGAAATCAGCTCTGTGATCCGATCACAAAAGCACCAGTTCATGTGCTTGGCGCAGAGGCGCTGCCAAAGGAGTGGAAGAGACAGAAAGTGCAGGGAATTCGCATGATTCCATTTCATTCTATTGGAAAGAGTGAGGGAATGATCCCGGCGATTTTTGCAGAAAAGATGGTTGTAGAATCGGGAAAAGAGAGTATCTGCATTGAGAAACCTTTAATCGGAATCTGCCAGGAAAAAGCGGTTTTTCAGGGGAGCTGCCAGATGATTTTAAATCCTGATATATTTTAGGAGGGATAGGAAAATGGTCATTAAAGTTGCCGTACCACACCAGTTTAAATTTAAAGTGATTCCAAATCTTCGGACACTGCTGTTTCAGAAAGAACAGGAAGTGCATTATATCGGCGGTTCGGAGGTGCTTCCGGCGCCGCTGGAGGCAGAAAAAGAAATTGAAGCAATCAGAAATCTTGGATCGGAATACGATGAAGAGGCGAAAAAGCTTCTGATTGAACATAATCTTCGGTTAGTTGTTTATATTGCAAAGAAATTTGATAATACGGGAGTAGGAGTGGAAGATCTGATCTCAATCGGAACGATTGGGTTAATCAAAGCAATCAATACATTTAATCCTTATAAAAATATTAAATTAGCTACATATGCTTCACGCTGTATTGAAAATGAGATTCTCATGTATCTGCGCAGAAACAGTAAGACGAAAATGGAAGTTTCGATAGATGAGCCGCTTAATGTGGATTGGGACGGAAATGAACTGCTGTTGTCGGACATTTTAGGTACAGAGGAAGATACGATCTATAAGGACATGGAGACAGAAGCAGAGAGGAAAGTATTAATCCGAGCTATTGGAAAACTGTCTGACCGTGAGCGGACGATTGTGATGATGAGGTTTGGTCTGAATGAACCGGATGGGAAGGAAAAAACGCAGAAAGAAGTTGCAGATATTCTTGGAATTTCTCAGTCTTATATATCCAGACTGGAAAAGAAAATTATGCAACGGCTTCGAAGAGAAATTGTCAGATATGAATAAAAATATATTAAAAAATATTATATTTTTGTAAAATATAAAAAAATAATTGAATTTATGGTATAATATTGGAAAATAAATGCTTTTGACATAATATTATGACTGACAAAGGGGGTTGAACTTATGAAATTAACATTCATAGGAGCAGCGCATGAGGTGACAGGAAGCTGTCATTTACTGGAAACGAACGGGAAACACATTTTGATTGACTGTGGTATGGAGCAGGGACCGGATTTGTATGAGAATCAGG
>CAUCYJ010000027.1:0-17325 GCA_958446945.1 uncultured Lachnospiraceae bacterium
GCCATTAGCGCATATGATTTTCTCCCACTTTCCAGTGTAATCGCGACAATCGGGGTGAATATGAACACAATGGATTCTCATTATGAAATTCTCCGGAATCTGTCACCGCAAAACATTTTCCTCTCCTATGGATCTAACGATATTGAACGAGTCGGAGAAAATATGACAGAGTTCAAAAAAGAATACAAAACAATCATTCAAAATGTCAAATCGATTCAGCCGGATGCAACAATTTATATGAATTCTATTTTCCCGGTACAGGAAAAGAAAATTGCCTCCTGCTCTTACTACGCTGATATAACCCCTTACAATGCTATCCTCCGGGAGCTTTGTGAGGAAGAAGATTTAATCTATCTTGATAATACAAATCTTGTAAAATCAGAATACTTTGAACCGGATGGTTACCATTTTACAGCAGACTTCTATCCATTCTGGTTAAACCGGATGGCAAAGTCTGCCGGCTTAACAGACTAAAATCAGGGGAGACGGTAAATTACCTTCTCCCCTGAAATACGTCTCCACACCGCTCCATTTTTCTAATAACCTGCTGCTGCCGCTGTCTTGCCAGTTCCGGATTTACAACCGGATTATAGACAGACGGTGCATTTGGAATCCCCGCCAACATCGTACACTCATCATCACTCATCTGCTCCGGCAGCTTTCCAAAGTAGCCAATACTCGCATCTCCCACGCAGTAATAATTATTTCCAAAAAAGATAGAATTCACATACATTTCCAATATCTTATCTTTTGTAAAGCTTTGCTCTATTTTAAATGCCATAAATAATTCCGCAATTTTTCGCGTTATTTTCTTTTCCTGAGAAAAATACTGATTTTTCGCAAGCTGCTGTGTAATCGTACTTCCTCCCTCCACCGGAGCCATTGCTTTTATGTCATTCACAAAAGCTCGGCAGGTGGCAATCAGATCGATTCCAAAATGTCTATAAAATCTCTTATCCTCCACTGCCAAAACCGCCTTCACATACGTTTCCGGCAGATTTTCCAACTTTGTGTAATTACCAATGGATTGAATCTTCTGTTCCATCTCTTCCATACTCATAGCAGAAAGAGCTGTCTCATAGTCCTGATATCCCTTATATCCAAGATAACCGCAGGCAAGCAGGAACAACACTATCATAAGAGCCAGTAGTTTCTTTAATAATTTCATCTATGCCTTCCTTTTCCGCCGCTGTACATCTGCATCTCAGTCGCCGTCAGCGCCTTAAAATGTCTCCTCTTTGCTTCTATGTCCTTATTATAGCTGTCCTTTTCCTTTACTTCCATTGAATTTCCTTACATTTTCTCACAGAAACCTTACAAATTCGTAACCTGAAACAAAAATCCTGTTTCAAAACTTATCCGCAGTTAGTCTGTGATTGTCTCAAAACAGGATTTTATATATCATTTAACTATTTTTTCTTATTGCATCTGTAATATCCGGAGATTTTACAAGATGACAAGCAACCTTATGCCCTTTTGCTACTTCTCGCAATACAGGAGATTCCTTTTTACACTGTTCTGTCGCATGCGGACAGCGACTGCAAAAGGCACATCCTGTAAACTCCTCTGTCCGTACCGGCTGCTCACCTTTTAATGCCACAAAATCTTTGCGCTTGATATATGGATCTGGCGCAGATGCCAGCAATGCCTTCGTATAAGGATGCAGCGGATTTCTAAATAGTTCTTCTGTATCCGTTTCTTCTACAAGAGAGCCAAGATACATAACTCCAATACGATCAGATATAAAACGGATTACTCCAATATCATGAGAAATAAAGAGAAGACTCAACTGCAGCTCTTTTTGAAGTTCCATCAACATATTTAAAATCTGCGCCTGAATGGAAACGTCAAGAGCAGAAACTGGCTCATCGCACACAATCAGTTTCGGATGAATCAAAAGCGCACTGGCAATTCCAAGCCGCTGCACCTGTCCTCCCGATAGCTCATGCGGAAAACGAAAATAGTGTTCTTCTGAAAGTCCAACTTTTTTCAATGTTTCAATTACTTGCTCTCTTCGTTTCGCTCCGTCACTCATTCCGTGAATTTTTAAAATGTCTTCCATAATTGCCCCAATCCTTTGGCGAGGGTTCAAAGCTGATAAGGTATTCTGAAAAACCATTTGTAATTCTTTTCGCAATGGACGAAATTCTTTTTCACTCAATTTACAGAGATCCTGCCCATGGTATAAAATGGAGCCTCCATCAGGCTTTGTCAGACCTACAATAGAACGCCCGCTTGTGGATTTCCCGCATCCGGATTCTCCTACCAAACCATAGGTTTCCCCTTCATTAATGTGAAATGACATCCCATCTACTGCACACATATGATCTTTGGCTCCAAATAATTTCCCCATTTTCCCATAGATTGGATATGTTTTTTTCAAATTCTTTACTTCCAGCAAACATTCTCCCATTTCTACACCCCCTTCTCTTTGCAATTATCTTTTGCAAATTTCCAGCATTTTACGAAATGTCCCTCCGACACTTCAACAAGAGGTGGATTCTGATTGCAGCATCTTTCATCTGCCTCTTTGCATCTAGTACAAAAATGACATCCGGACGGAATTTTAGAAAGTGGTGGAACAGAACCTGAAATGGTTGCCAGTTCCTTTCCTCTCTCGACCCCAAGATGAGGAATACATGCAAGCAGTCCTTCTGTATATGGATGCAATGGATGCGCAAATAATTCTTCTGTTCTTGCATCTTCAACTACCTGTCCCAGGTACATGACTTTCACACTATGACAAAGCTGCGAAACAGCACCCATATCATGTGTAATAAACAGCACCGACATTCCAAGCTTTTCATTTAATTCCCGAATTAAATACAAAATCTGTTCTTGAATTGTAACATCTAGAGCTGTTGTAGGTTCATCTGCGATCAAAAGTTTCGGCTCACATGCAAGTGCCATTGCGATCATAACTCTCTGCTGCATTCCTCCTGACAACTCAAATGAATATTTCTTCATATATTGTTCCGGATTCGGAATGCCTGTCAGCTTCAACATTTCAACTGCTTTGGCCTGTGCCTCTTTTTTTGTTACATTCTTATGAAGTACAAGAATCTCACTCAGCTGTTTTCCAATTGTGTGTACCGGACTCAGAGAGTTTAATGGATCCTGAAAAATAACAGAAATGCGGTTTCCCCGAATTTCCCGCATCTTGTCAAGCGGACGTTTCAACAGATCCTCCCCTTCAAATATGATTTCACCTTCATACTGAACTTTTGTGTCATGATCTCTCAGCCGAAGAATCGACTGAGACATAACACTCTTTCCCGAACCGGATTCTCCTACTACTCCAATAATTTCTCCTTGCTGAATGCTAAGATTTACACCATCTACCGCCGGAAGCCATTTTTTGTGAACAGAGAAGAGCACCCTTAAATCTTTCATTTTAAAAATTGGTTCTTTTTTATTTTTTTGCTCGCTCATTATTTCTTTGCTCCTCCTTTCACTCTCGGGTCCAGATAATCCCTCAGTCCATCTCCCAGAAGATTTAAACTTAATACACAGAGAATTACTGCTGCCCCTGGGAAGAGCATTGTCCACGGTGCTTTTGAAAATACCAATTTGCTAGCCTGGAGCATATTTCCCCAGCTTGCAGCTGGTGCCGGAACCCCTGCTCCAAGAAAGCTTAGAGATGCCTCCGATATAATCGCCTGTGCAAAAATAAAAGAGGCCTGTACTGTTAACGGAGAAATTACGCCTGGGAGGATCAATTTCCATAAAATGTGAAAATTACTGAATCCCTGTACTTTTGCCGCTTCTACATATGGCTGTTCACGAATTACAAGTGCACTTGCCCGGACAGTTCGTGCAACACTTGGCGTATATACAATAGTAAGAGCTACAACTACATTCCAACTCGATGTACCAAGTGCAGCAATGAGTGCAATTGCCAAAAGGATTCCCGGAATCGCAATCAATCCATCACAGATTCTCATCAAAATATGATCAAGTATTTTGAAATAACTTGCATAAATTCCAATAATTGTTCCCAATACGCAGGAAAAAATTGCGACACATCCGCCTACCCAGAGTGACACCCTCGCCCCGTACATCAAACGGACAAATAAATCTCTCCCAAATTCATCTGTTCCGAATAAGTATTTGCCGCCAGGCGCCTGAAACCGCGCCGACACGGTCATTGCATTCGGATCTACAGAACTAAACATAGGTACAAGCAGCGCCGCAAACAGGATTATAAGAAATCCAACTGTTCCGATAAGCAATGCCGGACTCGACAATAATCTTTCTTTTCTTATCTGGCGCTGTTCCCGAAAAATTGCCTCACTTGCTTTTGACATTTCTTTTCTTGAAAAATACATTGCAAACCTCCTTATTTCCGGCCCGGCTGAAGCCTTGGATCAACAAATCCGTACAAAATATCCACTGCCAGATTCACAAGTACATATAATAGCGTAACAAATAGCACTACTCCCTGGATGACAAATACATCGCGTCGATTAATCGAACTGATTGTGAGCATGCCAAGTCCAGGTATATTAAATAATGTTTCTGTTACTATCGTTCCTGTAATCAAACTTCCGAAAGATTGTCCCACTGCAGTAAGGATAACCGGAGCCGCATTTTTCAGTCCGTATGTCATTACCACTTTCATTTCTTTCAACCCTTTTGAACGAGCCGTGTGAATATAGTTTCTGTACAAAACATCCAGAAGAGCTGATCTTGTCATACGGGTTAAATAAGCTGCCTGCACAATTCCCAGAGAAAGCGCCGGCACAAATAGGTATTTCCAATGCTCCAACAGACCTTTCGAAAGACTTGCGTAGCCTGCAACTGGAAACCAGTGATTATATACACTGAACACAAGCATCAGGAACATACTTAAAAGAAAGCCCGGAAGTGCTGCACCAAGCAAAGAAACAGATACCGCTGTTACGTCTAATGCAGTTCCCCTTTTATAGGCTGCAAGAATTCCCATTGGAATTGAAATGATAAGCGCAATAATCTGGGCAAGAATTGCAAGGCTTAATGTTGGTGGAAAGTATTCTGCAATGGCATCCAGCACAGACTGATGAAGAAAATAAGATTCTCCCCAGTCACCTCGGAAAATTCCGCTAAACCAGTCCAGATATTGTGTCAGGAATGGTCGATTAAATCCCAGTTCTGTATTCAATGCTTCAATCTGATCTGGTGTAGCCTCCATTCCCAACAATGCTGTTGCCGGCCCTCCCGGAATCATATACACAATTAAAAACGCAACGCATGATACTACAAACATAACTGGTATTAGTGATAAAATTCGTTTAGAAATATAAGACAGCATATCACATTTGCTCCTCTCTTCTTACAATCAGGGCGGACTGCTTTCGCACTCCGCCCTGACCATTGTGACTATTTTGAAGCTGTTGCATTCCAGTAAATCGGGAATCTCAGATAACCAACATTTTCTACGCTATTACTCATTGCACTAATACCTGTGTAATGTCCAATAACAGTTGCTGCTCCATCCTCATATAAGAATGTCTGCAGATCTTGCCATGCTTTTGCAGCCTCTTCGTCCGATGCTGCTGAACGGATTTTCTGAATTCCATCTGTTACTTCCTGTGCATTAAGTCCTGCCCATCCTTTATCAAGAACAGATAACTGGATTGGAAGCATATTGTAGCTGTTGCTTGTAATGAACATTGAGAACTGTTTCGGATCTGCACGATGTTCCATAAATGTACTGAAATCATAGCTTTCTACTTCTGCATTGATTCCTGCATTTTTTAACTGTTCCTGTACGACAAGTGTGGCATTATACATCTCTGCATAGTCAGGTGTTGTTACGAGCACAATCTTTTCGTTGTTATATCCTGCTTTTTTCAGCAGCTCTTTTGCCTTCTCAACATCATTCTGATTATAGTACTCTTTTCCTGCATCAGTTCCCCACTGTGCATCAGTTGGTACTGACCAGCTTGCATTTACTTCATATAAATCAGGATTTCCGTAACTTGCCATACAGATATCATCACAATTTAATGCTGCTAGAATTGCTTGTCTCATATTTACATCAGCCATAATACCTTCTGTTGTATTTAAGAACAAATTCAATGTACCACCGCGCTCTACACTCATCTTCAGATTTTCATCTTTTGACAACTCTTCATAATTATCTGCCGGAATTTCTTCTGCAATGTCATACTGACCATTCTGAACTCCCGCAATACGAGTTGCTGTATCTGTTACAACATCAAAATAAAGAGTCTTTGTTGCTGCCTGCTTCTTTCCTGCAAGACCGCTTGCTTCTCCTTCTGCCGGCGCATAATCTGCATTCTCTTCTAATTTTACATACTGATCCTGCTTCCACTCAGCCACTTTATAAGGACCTGTACCAATGTACTCGTCAATTCCATCTGCAGTTGCTGATTCCACAACTTCCGCCGGATAAATAGCAGCAAACTGAATTGGACTTGCAAGAATCATAATAATATCTGAAGAAGCCTGATTTGCCTTTAAGGTTACTGTATAGTCATCTACTTTTTCAAATGTAGAACCGCCAATTAATGTATTTGCTTTCGCAGATACTTCCAGCCAACGATTCATAGAAGCTACAACATCATCTGCAGTCATCTCTTCACCATTGTGAAATTTTACTCCCTGACGAAGTTTGATTGTATAAACCATACCATCATCACTCACTTCATAAGACTCTGCTAATACAGGCATCGGCTCATAATTCTCGTTCATAGCAAACAGTGATTCATATACGTGAATTCCAATCCCACCTACGATATTTGAGTTGATTGATTGTGGATCCAAAGATGGTGGATTTGCAGAAATTGCTACATGCAATTCTTCTTTTTCTGTAGAAGCTGCAGCTGTTTTACCTGTGGAAGTTTTCTTGTCTTCAGATTTTGAATCACTTCCACATCCTGCTAAAAATAGTGCTGCACACATAGATAATGCCGCAACACGTGCTAACATGTTTCTTTTCATAAATTAATTCTTTCCTCCTTACTAAATTTTTCGAGCCTATTTTATCAGAACAACTCTTTTTCGTCCAATCGATTTAGATAATATATCTATAGACAAAATCAATAAACCCGTGCCTTCAGCATTCGCTATCAGCACGGGTTTTCTCTCTGTTTAAAATTTTCTCAATGCATCAGAATCATCTGATGTTTTATCTAAAGCACGGATCTGCACGTAGTAGCCTCCGCTCTCTCCGACTTTTACAAACACTCTGTCTCCAACTTTATGGCCAAGCACCGCCTTACCTATTGGAGATTCTGTACTAATCTTCCCGGCCAGAGAATTTCCTCTTACCGTTGTTACAAGTTTAAATGTTTCTGTTTCATCTTCGTCTTCGAAATAGATTTCTACCGTATTATTCAGTCCCACTTCATCTTCCTTAGATTCGTCAGAAATAATTTCTGCCGTCTTAATCATTCGTTCCAGATACCGTATCCGGCTTTCATTTATATTCTTATCCTTTTTCGCTGCGTGATACTCGAAATTTTCACTCAGATCTCCGTGGGCTCTGGCTTCTTTCACTGCCTCTAACGCTTCTTTGCGAACAACCAGTTTCCGATACTCAATTTCCTCTTTCATCTTCTGAATATCGCTTTTTGTCAATTGATCATGCATGTTGATTCTTCTTTCTGTTATTTCTTAAATAGTGGATCCAGATGCCGTATAAACCAGTAAACATCAAATCCGCCCTGCCATCTCATTTCGCTCACGCCAAGATATATTTTCAAACGTTCATAAGCAGCCTTTGCTTTCTCTTCCTTTCCCCTTCTTCGCTCCAGCATTGCCTGCATATACAGTTCCGCTGCCTGTCCGTGGCTTAACAGATATTCATAGGATACCTGATCTGTGCCTGCTGCCTGCTTCATAAAATGTTCCAGCCGCGGCCGCATCTCTTCGGTCAGGCGTATTCCAGCCTCCAGCTTTTCCGCTGCCAAAGAATCTTCCCCTGCCCGGTCGCTCTCCGGCTGTTCTTCATAAGAAAGGCGGGACAGTTTTTCTACATAAGAGCGGATCTCCTCCCCATGCTCTCCGTAGGCAAGCTGAAAATACTTATCCACAAGTTCACCAAAATCCTGTTCTTTTTTCCACAAAGTCTCCGAAAGAATAAACATTCCCAGTCCGGTCGGTGCAAATGCTCTTGTTTCCTGGCAACTCATATATCCATTTAATCCAATTTCCTCCAAATTCCGAATATCCTGCCAGAGTACTCTTGCTTCGTAGAAATCTCCCCAGTCACGGAAAAGATTCCACATATAATGATAATCATAAATAAAACTGTCTCCGCCAAAAACCTGTTTCCATCCATTTAAAAATGCAAGGTTTTCCTCTACATCATCCGGCATTTTACAATGATTCAGGGAAAACTCCGGTATCTTTGCATCTGTTTCTGTCGGCAGTGCCTGTTTGTAAGAACGGGAAATCGGTGCAAACATAAAGAGAAAACGGTCTTCATTCTGGATTCTTGTTTCCTTTGGCGGCCAAAGCAGATCACAGTAACTGAGAAATACAATTTTTGTCTCAAGTCCTTTCTCTGTCATTTTCTCATCTACCAAATTCAGCATCTCCACATACCAATCAGCCGGAAGCCTGCGACGGCAGTCTTCACATTCACAGCTGTTATTGCTGGCATCTGCAAGCCAGAAATGCATTACATCCACTCCCGGATTTTTCTCTAAATATTCAATAACCACATTTGCAATTCTCTCCCTCACTTCCGGTTTGGAATAGCACAGATGGGTATTTAAGGCAATCCCTCCAAAAAGTTTTCGTTCCCCGCTTATCTCTGCAAGCCAGCTTCGAAATTCTTCCGGTACAATTGAAATATCATCTTCATCCCATCCAAGTCCCTGAACCTGCACTGCTGCCGTTGTGATGCCATGACCGGCTGCGTGCCAGAGAAGTCCTCTTAACTTCATCTGTTCAGATACTGTCTCTCTGATAAACCGCTCAGCTTCTTCCACGGAAGGAACTTCCTCCGGTACTGCATGCGGGTTATTACGATGTTCATACCAGGAACGGAAAAATTCATATGGCACAAAAAACTGCGTAAAATAAGAATTCATTCCTGCTTTCGGAAGCCAGTCAATCATTTCCAGTACATTTTCATAAGAAACCGCTCCTTCAATACAAATCCCACGATGACGGTAAGATGGCAGTTCCCGCAGATTGATATGATGTTCCTGCAAATACTGCGGCGCTTTCTCCCCAAAGATTCCCGGACGCAGAAAACTAAATCCAATCTCTTTTAAAAAACGATATACGCCAAGAAGTACACTCCGCTCATTTACACCGCGGATATAGCCTGAAAGATTATCAATACAGATTTCATAGCCGTCATCTAATTTCTCATTCTCTACCTCAAATTCATCTGACACTTCTAACACAATTTCTTTTAGAAAATAATCTGGCGTGTGATACGGAAGAATACTGACCTGCACCCACAATTTTTCCAGATATTTTTTTAATTCAGAAGCCGCAAACTGCAGTATCTGACTTTCCTTTTCATATAGCACAGTTATCATTGTTTTATTCATTTTTTATTCCTTTCTGCTATTTTTCCGGTGTAAATCCTTCAAAAATAAAATACTGAAAATAAGGCTTTGCCGCCTCTAACTGCTCCTGGCTTCGGATCGTCCACGCCACCGCCGGACATCGAAACACTCTTCGGCACAGCTCTTTTGCCACTGCCCGCGGGGTTCTTCTATCATAGGCAATAAAATCCGGTTTCGTCAAAAAATTAAACAACAAATTCTCGAGCGCCCAGTGAAGCGGATTTTCCCATCCTTCCATCTTGCGATAATTCATGGCCAGCTGTCCCCGCATTACTTCCGGCCGGTGCTTTCGATACCAGAAAAGTACCTGGGGATGAAAAGATTCTATACAATAATACCCTTTATAATTTTTCAAAAGCTGATCTGCTTTTTCACAGATGGCACTTCCTTGTTTATATTTCAATTCTACGATCAGCGGAACTTTTCCGTCTACAAGCTTTAGAACATCTTCCAAGAGAGGAATTCTTTCTCCGGACTCAAACAGAGGAATCTTCTGCAATTCTTCATACGTAAAATGATCTACTTTTTCTTGGATTCCCGCAACTCTTTTCAAATCCATATCATGAGTAACAATAACTTTTCCATCCCTTGTCAACTGGATATCCATTTCAATTCCATATCCGGAATCCACTGCTCTTTGAAATGCTTTTAACGTATTTTCCGGACATCCATTATGGTTCTCATGAAGTCCCCGGTGCGCATAGTATACGTCCGGCAGTGATGCTTTTCCCTTTTTCCTTCCCGGAATAATTGCCAGTACATATGCTGATACCGCACCTAAAGCTGTATAGAATATTCCTTTCATAATCCGCGCCTCCAGTCTTGCTTTTTCGCCTCTTACTTTATTCTATCTTATCATATCCGGTGAAATCTCAGAAAGTGTACGGGCGCCGCACATTGCCATGGTATCTTCAAGTTCTGCACCGATTTTTTCCACATATGCTTTAACGCCCTCTTCTTCCGCACCGTACACTGCTGTTACAAATGGTCTTGCAATGATTACCGCATCTGCACCGAGAGCTAATGCCTTAAATACATCCGTACCGGACCGGATTCCTCCGTCCACAAAGATTTTCATGGAGTCTCCGACAGCTGCTTTGATCTCGCGGAGCACTTCTGCTGTAGCCGGACACTGATCCAGAACCCTTCCGCCATGATTTGAGACTACAATAGCTGCCGCTCCTGCTTCTTTTGCTTTAAGAGCTCCTTTGACAGTCATGATTCCCTTAACAATAAACGGAGTTGTTCCACAGCTTCTGATTACCTCGGAAAGTTCTTCTACCGTCTTTCTTCCTGCCGGAGGATTCATATTCTTTAAAAATGGAAGACCTGCCGCATCCACATCCATTGCTACCGCAAATGCTCCGGCTTCCTTTACTAATTTCATTTTTTCTTCAATCGTTTCCAGATTCCATGGTTTTACTGTCGGAATTCCTTTTCCTTCCACGCTGCTAATTGCTTTTGCGGCTGCTTTCATAACTTCCGAATCTACCCCGTCACCGGTAAACGCCGCAATTCCATTTTCTGCACAGGCAGATACGAGAATATCGTTATATGTTGCATCCGTATGTTTATCTCCATAATGAAGCTTCACAGCTCCGACCGGACCTGCAAAAAATGGATAACGAAACTTCTGACCAAACAGTTCCAGACTTGTATCTACCGGCGTATTCTCTGTGATTGTGTCCATATTGATACGGATTTCCTGCCATTTATCATAATTACGTATTGCTGTATCACCAACACCCTTTGCCCCAGGTCCCGGCATCTGATTTCTGCATGCTTTTCCATTGCACGCCGGACATGCTTTACAGTACGGTCCGATATTTCCCTTTGCTTTTTCTATTACTTCCTGAAATGTCATGATTTTTTCTCCTCCTTCTTCCCTAGACGGATTTCTTCCATATATTCACTCAACTCTTCATCCAGATAATTAAACAGATAGTTTCCATTCTTCTGGCGTTTTTCTGCAATTTCTTCCTGGATCTGAATATTTGCAAGCTCAATTTCTGTTCGCAGTTCTCTCGATGACAGAAGAGAAGCTCCCTGCCCTCGGATAATAATCTGCTCTAACCCGTCAGAAGTTGCCACTGTTACTTTATATTTACGGCCAATATCATGAACAACTTTCTCGATATATTGGTCAGCGGTCTCTGCTTCTTTTGTATAAACAACATCAATATTGTGATAATGTACCACATCTCCTTGATACCCTTCCTGCTTGTAGGCATCAAATACGATGATGACATTGCATTTTTTGTATCCTTGATAATTCGACATAATGTCCATCAGCTTTGTTCTGGCTCCATCCAGATTCACTGCTGCAAGTTCTTTCAGATCTTCCCATGCATGAATTACATTATAACCGTCCACGAGTAGATAATGATCATATACTTCTTCCCGCACTGGTTTCGGCTTCGTAAAACTTTTCCCGGTAATACCTCCTGGCACTACATATTTCGGTCGGCGTTCTCCATAAGTTTTCTTAAAAATCTCTTCCAGCTCTTTTTCTTCCTGCCAGCTTCCATAGCCGATAACAGCGCTTCTGGAAGCTGCTCCATCACCCACTGTATCTCCATCCGCAAAAGTTTCAGTCCCACTTTGTTCCATAGAGGCTCTCTGTCGCTGCCATTTTCCTATTTGCGATTCGATATGCATATGCTCTTCCACTTCGTTCCACGGCACATAATACCCGGCTCCATGAGCACAAAACACAGAACCCGTTGGATTTTCTGTATCCTGCTCTGCATCATATCCCATCGACTCCAATACCTCTTCTGTATTATGACATGGTCTGTATCCATCCGGTGTGCAGAAGATCTGCCCACGGCCTCTTGTATAGGATGTTACTTCCCTCGGATAATCTCTCATCTCCGATACCGGTGCACTTCCGGTCAAAACAGTCATTTCTCCTTCTGTTTGTGCCGGGTCAAATGTACCTCCCATCCGCTGTATATCCGTCATTGCTCTTCCGATCAGATCCAGCGGAAGTTCCAGGCGAAATGTATAATACGGTTCCAAAAGCACACTCTCATTCCTCTTCAGTCCATGACGGACTGCTCTGTACGTTGCCTGACGGAAGTCTCCCCCTTCTGTATGCTTTAAGTGGGCTCTTCCTGCCGCCAGAGTAATCTTCATATCTGTTATCGGAGCTCCCAACAACACCCCCGGATGCTCACGTTCTCCCAGATGCGTCAGAATCAATCTCTGCCAGTTCCGATCAAGTACATCTTCACTGCAAATCGTATCAAATACAAGACCGCTTCCAGGTTCTCCCGGCTCCAACAGCAGATGTACCTCTGCATAATGTCTTAACGGCTCAAAATGACCTACTCCCTCGGAACGTTTTGTAATTGTTTCCTTATATACAATGCTTCCCGTTCCAAATTCTACTTCTACACCGTACCGCTCTCGAATCAGGCTTTTTAGAATTTCAATCTGAATTTCTCCCATTACCTGAACATGTATTTCTCCAAGCTGTTCATTCCATACCATATGAAGTTCCGGCTCTTCCTCTTCCAGCCTCTTCATTTTCAAAAGCATCTCGTGGACATTCGTCCCCTCCGGAAGTACCAGCCCGTAAGTAAGCACCGGTTGAAGTACCGGTTGCTCAGAAGCGGCTTCTATTCCAAGTCCCTGCCCCGGATAGGTTCTTGTAAGTCCGGTAACAGCGCAAACTTCTCCTGCTGCTATTTCTTTCACTGTATCATATTTTATTCCAGAATAAATGCGAATCTGATCGGCTTTTTCTTCCCATGTTTCATCTTCCACCTGACTTTCCGGGGAGCAATTCGTAAGCAATTCTTTTACCTTTAAACTCCCCCCCGTCAGCTTCATGTAAGTCAAACGATTTCCCTGCTCATCTCTGGCAATCTTAAATACCTTCGCCCCAAACTCTTCCGGATAACTTTTTCCTGCAGTATATATTTCCAAACCTTTCTGAAATTCTTCCACACCTGACATTTTCAACGCAGATCCAAAGTAACATGGAAATACCTTCCGCTCAATAATTAGTTGTATGATTTCCTCATCCCGTACACCTCCGCTCTCCAAATAAGATTCCAACACATCCTCATCGGTCATAGCAATCTGCTCAAGCATATCTTCCTTCTCTCCGAGAAAATCAATACACCCTTCATCTAAACGTTTTTTCAGTTCTTTCAAGATCCTTTCCCGCTCTGTTCCCGGCTGGTCCATCTTATTAATAAAGAGAAAGGTTGGAATCTGATATCGCTTAAGCAATTTCCAAAGTGTCTGCGTATGTCCCTGAACACCGTCTGCTCCATTAATCACAAGAACAGCATAGTCAAGTACCTGCAGCGTCCGCTCCATCTCCGCCGAAAAATCCACATGGCCCGGCGTATCCAACAGTGTTACCTGCATCTTCCCCATTGTAAGCTCTGCCTGTTTCGAGAAAATCGTAATTCCCCGCTCACGTTCCAGTACAAAATTATCCAAAAAAGCATCTCCATGATCTACTCGTCCAGCTTTTCTGATCGCTCCATTCAAATAAAGAAGCGCCTCCGATAAGGTTGTTTTTCCTGCATCGACATGAGCCAACAGACCAACACATATATGTTTTTTTGTTTTTTCAGGCTTCTGTCCGCCCATAAAAACGCCTCCCTTCACTACTGCATAATATTGAATTATACCACAAAAGGACTCATTGGTCGAGATACTATAGCAACGATACACTGTTTTAATATTTATTGTTTTTATCTATTAAAGACTATCATTTATCATATCTTTCAATGACCGCTATGTAAATCTTCGTATTATAATAAATCTATATTTGCAATGAATGAAACACAAAAGGAGAACAACTATGCCAGAATTAAATTTACCGGAAGATTTTGAAACATTCCCGGAAGCTCGAAAGAAATCATTTCTTCGTTTAAAAGAACTAAAAGATCAGGGGCGGCGCATTGTCGGTACTTTCTGCACCTACACTCCGTCAGAACTTGTTACTGCTGCAGATGCTATCGCCGTAGGGCTTTGCGGCATAAGTGAAGAACTGATTCCTCCGGCTGAAACAAGACTTCCAAAGAACCTCTGTCCACTGATCAAGTCAAGCTATGGCGGCGCTCTCTCCGGAAAATGTCCATTTTTCTATTTTTCCGATATGATCCTTGCCGAAACAACGTGCGACGGCAAAAAGAAGATGTACGAATTGCTCGGTGAACTGAAGCACACTCATATTATGCAGCTTCCACCTGGAAGTACCGGCGTCAAAGCGTTGGAATTCTGGAAAGCAGAGGTTGTTGATATTAAAGAAGAATTTGAACGTTTTTATGGAATTGAGATCACAGACGAAAAGATCCGTGAAGCAATCAAATTGAGGAATCGAGAACGAAAAGCTGTCCTCGACTTTTTTGAGGTTGGACGTCTGAAACCTTCTCCGGTCAGCGGTTATGAGATCAATACAATCATTTCTTCTAACGATTACAATTATGATATCGAAGGAAAGATTGCGTATCTGGAAAAACGTACTGCCGAACTGAAGGATCTGTACGAAAAAGAATATAAAGACAAACCATCCCGCCCACGTATCCTCATTACCGGATGTCCGACAACCGGTGTTATGGATAAGGTTATCAAGCGAATCGAAGAGCTCGGCGCCGATGTTGTTGGATTCGAAAACTGCTGTGGTCCGCGTGAGAAAAAAGATCCGATTGATGAAACCAAAGATCCAATTACCGCAATTGCAGAAAAATATCTCCGCGTCAACTGTTCTGTGATGAGCCCAAATCCAGGGCGTCTTGATGCGCTTGGCACACAGATTGATGAATATCAGGTAGATGGTGTTGTTGAAGTGCTTCTTCACGCCTGCCACACATTTGCAATTGAGGCAGACACAATTAAACGCTATGTGACAACTGAGAAGCAGCTTCCTTATATGGCTATCAATACCGACTATTCTCCTGCCGATCAGGCACAGATTGACACAAGACTTGGCGCTTTCATTGAATTGCTCGGTGCACAGTGCTAACCGGAAAGTGTGCATCAGATGGACTATTACTATATTTTAGCTTTTGAAAATACACGGGATGCCATGTCAGCGCTCTCCCTGTCAAAGGAGCAGATCCGCGCCCTCATCATGCCGATTCCTTCTGATATTAGCAGTGGATGTGGTTTGGCGCTGCGTTTCCCTGATAGTACCGAAGAGCAGATTTTAGCTTTCTGTCAGAAACTGGATTTTCCTTGTACGCTATACAAAATGGCTACTGCTAAAGTCAATGGCAGACGCGCCTTGACAAAGCTTTTTCAGCAACAACATTCTTAATATCTATAGGTGCATTTGCAAATAAGTCCTCTCTCCGGATTTTTTGCAAAGCCACATAGCAAAACCGCCGGAAAACAGATATCTTTGTCTGTCTTCCGGCGGTTTATCTCATTCCACTCTGGAGATTCGTTTTAAAATTCCCTCAAATTTTATGCAATACGTTCTGCTTCGAATCCCATTTCTTTTAGAATATCCATTGTCACTTCCATACAATGATCGCAGTCACAAATAGATACTTTCTTGCCTCCAAAATCAACTTCATGCTTAATTGCCGCATCTTCTAATGCTGCGTCAATTTTCTTTGCACATTCTGGACAGCAAAGTCCCGGTACGCTTAATACCCTCATCTTACAATCTCCTCATCATTTGAATTGATATGTTTCACTGATTCTACAACGTAATAACCTGATCTACATTTGCAGGTGCAAGTGCTGCATAAACATTTGGGAAACATCCGATTCCTGCCGGTGCCACAAGTTTATCAGCAATATCTCTCTGATAACAGCAGCGGTCACATGCCATAAGAAGCATACCTGTCTTCTCACTGAGCGCCTGCAGTCTTGCTCCGATATCAGATCCTTCCACTAACATATAAGTGTTATCAAAGAAGAACATCATTCCGGCTACTTCTACGCCATGTCTTCCTTCCTCCAACTGTGGAATAATCATCGTCTCAAGAATCTCTCTTGCATGGTTTGATTCAAATAAATAAGCTACTTTCATTGTTGTAATCCTCCTCCGTTTGCTGTGCCATTCCCCTTCAAATTGCTTTATATTGCCTTTGCCAGCAGCCGTTCCAGATCATCCGCATTCACTTCTGTGTGGAAGATTTCATATGCTTCTTTTACGGCTCTGTCAATATCAGCCTTAATTACCAGTTCCGGATCTAATTCCATATCTGCAACATACTGATCGAATTCTGCACCACTGCAGAAAAAGTTCATAACATTTCAGCAGGAGCCTGCCCAGTTTGACATTTCTCCAAGCGGAAATGTCAATGCATGAAGTTCTTTTGGAGAATACTCTACCACCTTACCGTCTATGATCTTTACAAAAACCGGTTCTCCGCTGACTGCGCTCACTGAATGAACTTCTGCGTCCTGATGAAATGTAAATGCAGCTCCAATTGCGTCAATTGCACACATTGCAGTAAAAGTTCTTCCATCTGCAAGTGTTACTCTGTGATTCGTTGGAAGTGCAGACACCGGATAAATAAAGTTAACCTTTGTTCCGTCAAGCACCATTCCATCTTCTTCCAGTAATCTCTCACAAATTTCTTTATACTCCTTCACACCCATCTGAAGCTTTCCAAGTACTGCAATTTTATCTTCTTCCAGATCAAATGCTCTTCCGTTATTTACTGTTTCATTAATAATTGCAAGCCGAAGCTCATTCTCCCGCTCTGTAAATTTCTCATGTACGTTTTTAATCTTTCGTGCCATTATTTTCCACTTTCCACTCCCTGTATAAATTCCATTAAATCCTTATCATCATCTGTATAAACCTCTC
>CAUCYJ010000028.1:0-17225 GCA_958446945.1 uncultured Lachnospiraceae bacterium
TGAGACTGCATATGTTCAATAAATTCAATGTCAATATTTCCCGCTTCATAGTCCGGATGATTCATAATCTCATATTGATAATCAATATTCGTTTCGATTCCTTCGATCATCGTCTCTTCCAATGCACAGCGCATTTTTACAATTGCATCCTGCCGATTCTCTCCGTGCACAATTAACTTCGCTAACATAGAATCATAATATGGCGGAACCGTATAACCGCTGTAAATGGCTGTATCAATCCGGACGCCTCTTCCACCCGGTAAATACAATTCGGTAATTTTCCCAGGCGATGGCCGAAAATTCTTCTGCGGGCATTCTGCATTGATGCGACATTCAATCGCATGCCCACGCAGAACAATATCCTCCTGGCGATAAGTAAGCGGAAGTCCTGATGCAATACGAATCTGTTCTTTAATCAAATCAATTCCTGTCACCCACTCTGTTACCGGATGTTCCACCTGAATCCGCGTATTCATTTCCATAAAATAAAATGCCCCACTCGGTTCAAGAAGAAATTCAATTGTACCTGCATTTTCATATTTAGCAGCTTTTGCAGCCCGGACAGCCGCCTCCCCCATCTTCTGCCGCAATTCCTCTGACAAGGCTGCTGACGGAGATTCTTCGATTAATTTCTGATGATTTCTCTGCACAGAACAGTCACGCTCGCCCAGATGGATCACGTTCCCAAATTTATCTGCAAGAATCTGAAATTCAATATGTCTTGGCCGACTTACAAAATGCTCTATATACATCGTTCCGTCCCCAAATGCCATCTCAGCTTCTTTCTGTGCTGTCTGGAAACATGCGTCAAACACATCCGGCGCCTTCGCCATGCGCATTCCTTTTCCTCCACCTCCAAGCGCAGCCTTAATCATTACCGGATATCTGATACGCTCTGCTTCTCTGGCTCCTGTTTTTGCATCAGTTATCGGTTCCTTGCTTCCCGGAATTACCGGTACGTCAGCGTTCATCATCGTATTTCTTGCAGCAGATTTATTACCGAGACACTTAATCATTTCCGATGAAGGTCCGATAAAAGTAATATGACATTGTTCACACAAGCTGGCAAATTTGCTGTTTTCTGAAAGAAATCCGAATCCCGGATGAATAGCATCAGCTCCCGACACAATCGTGGCGCTTAAAATACTTGCCATATTCAAATAGCTCTCTCCGGACGCTGCCGGTCCGATACAGATTGCTTCGTCTGCAAGCTGGGTGTGCAGCGCATCTTTGTCTGCTTCTGAATATACTGCTACCGTCTCAATTCCCATCTCTCTGCATGCCCGGATAATCCGAACTGCAATTTCTCCTCTGTTTGCAATCAATACTTTCTGAATCATCTTCTCACCTAACCGATCATAAATGTCAGTTCTGCACTGACAACCACTTTTCCATCCACACTGGCAATCGCTTCTCCGATTCCGACCGGACCTTTTTTCTTCACAATCCTTGTCTCAAGTTTCACTTTATCTCCCGGAACAATCTTCCCTTTAAATTTACATTTCTGAATTCCGCCAAAATATACAATTTTACCGCGATATTCTTCCTGACTAAGAATCGCCACTGCTCCTGTCTGGGCAAGCGCTTCCACTGTAAGAACTCCCGGCATAACCGGTTCCTGCGGAAAATGTCCGGCAAAAAACTCTTCCCGATAAGAAACGCATTTATATCCTACAGCATATTCTCCCGGCTCATAATCTTCGATGTAATCTATCAAAAGAAATGGATGCCTGTGGGGAATAATTTCCTGAATCTCCTTTATTCCAAGTCTCTTCATTCTTATAACACTCCATCCGCAATTTTAAATAAAGTCTGACCGTATTCCACTGCTTCTCCATTTTTTACACAGATTTCTGTAATCACACCATCCTGCTCACTCTCAATCTCATTCATCAGCTTCATGGCTTCTACAATGGCTAATACCTGTCCTTTCTTCACTTGACTTCCCACTGTTACAAATGGTTTGGCGCCTTCCTGCGGAGCTTCGTAAAATGTTCCAACAAGCGGAGATACTATCTCCTTTTCTTTATCAAAAACAGTTTCCTTTAAGATCGTACTTTCCTCTTTTATCTTGCACGGTACTTCCATATCAGAAACATCTTCAGGCTGTTTTAAAGTGTGTCCATCATTTCTTTCAGATGAAATACTATATTCTTCCATGCCCTTGTTGGAATATATTTTTATTTCTTTTCCCATAGAAATCTTTACACCTTTTTCTTCATATTTAAATTGCCTCAGTTTTGAATCTGAAACTACATTAATAAGCCTGATCAGCTGCTCAAATTCCATTGCTTCTTACCTCTTATTCTATATACTCTTTTATTAGAAGTGTTGCATTGTGCCCACCGAATCCAAGAGAATTACTCATCGCACAGCGGATTTTGCGATGTAGTGGACTTCCAAACGTATAATTGAGATCGCACCCTTCATCGGACTCACGGCTTCCCATCGTCTGATGCACATATCCCTCTTCCATTGCCTTCACACACGTTACCATTTCCACTCCGCCTGCTGCGCCAAGCAAATGTCCAATCATGGATTTTGTAGAATTAATCGATACCTCTTTTGCCGCCTCTTTTAGTGCTGTCTTAATCGCCTTCGTTTCAAATAAATCATTGTGATGAGTACTTGTTCCGTGCGCATTGATATAATCTACTTCTTCCGGAGCGACTCCGGCTTCCTCCATCGCAAGCTCCATCGCTTTTGCAGCTCCGCTTCCGTCTTCTGCCGGAGATGTAATATGATATGCATCGCACGTTGCTCCATAGCCGCATACTTCCGCATAGATTTTCGCTCCTCTTCGTTTCGCATGCTCCAGTTCTTCCAACACCACAATTCCTGCTCCCTCTCCAATGACAAAACCACTTCTGTCTTTATCAAATGGAATCGAAGCTCTAAGTGGATCTTCTGTTGTTGTAAGCGCTGTTAAGTTCATAAAACCGGCTACTGCGCTTGGGCAAATAGCACTTTCCGTCCCACCTGCCAACATCACATCTCCATCTCCATACTGAATTGCCCTGAATGCATCCCCAATACAATGGGTTCCGGTTGCACATGCTGTTACTACATTGGTACATTTCCCTTTCATTCCAAACTGAATTGCCACATTCCCTGCTGCCATATTGGAAATCATCATAGGCACCATCAATGGATTCACTCTTCCCGGACCTTTTTCCTGAATCTTCGTATACTCACTTTCTACCGTCTCCAAACTTCCGATTCCGGACCCAATAATAACCCCGCATCGAAAAGGATCTTCTTTTTCCATGCACAGACCTGCATCTTCTACAGCTTCTTTGGCTGCTGCAACTGCATACTGCGAAAATTTGGCCATTCTCTTTGCCGATTTAAAATCCATATAATCTTTTGCCTGAAAATTTTTTACTTCTGCCGCCAATTTTACTTTATATTCAGATGTATCAAATCTTGTAATGTTATCAATTCCAACACATCCTCTTTTTATATTGCTCCAAAATTCATCAACCGAATTCCCGATGGGCGTAATTGCCCCAAGTCCCGTCACTACTACTCTTCTTTTCATGATCTATCTCCTACATTACCATACCGCCGTCTACTTGAAGCACCTGACCTGTGATGTATTTTGCCTGCTCAGATGCAAGAAATACAACTGCACTTGCTACATCTTCCGGTGTACCAAAATGTCCCAGTGGAATCTGATTTTTTGCCTGTTCCTGGACTTTTTCAGAAAGTATACTTGTCATCTCCGTCTCAATAAATCCCGGCGCTACTGCATTTACCGTAATTCCACGTCCTGCTAACTCTTTTGCTGCGGATTTTGTCATGCCGATCACTCCCGCTTTTGAAGCTGCATAATTCACCTGACCTGCATTTCCTGCTATTCCTACCACCGAAGACAGATTGATGATTCGCCCATAGCGTTGTTTTACCATAACGCGAGAAACAAATCTCATGCACTGAAAAGTTCCTTTCAAATTCGTTTCAATGACTTCATCAAACGCCTCCTCAGACATCCTCATTAATAACTGATCCTTTGTAATTCCTGCATTGTTCACCCAAATATCAATGCGTCCACACATTTCTGCTACCGCTGACACAAATCTTTCACAAGATTCATAATCTGACACATCGCACTGCATAACAGCGGCTTTTCCTCCCCTGGCTTCAATTTCTTCTTTTACAGCTAGAGATCTTTCTTCCGAATGATGGTAGTTAATCACAACTTCTGCGCCTTCTTCTGCAAGAGCAAGCGCGATTGCTCTTCCAATTCCTCTCGCTCCTCCTGTTACTACCGCAATCTTCCCTGTTAACATGATTCAATTCCTTTCTTGATCAGTTCCTGCAAATCTTCCCACTCAGAAATCCGATAAACTGTCATCTCTTTGTTAATTTTTTTCATAAATCCTGTCAAAGTATTTCCCGGTCCAATCTCCACAAAGGTAGTGATCCCATCAGCAATAAGCCTTTCCATACTCTGCTGCCATCTCACAGAAGATGACACCTGCTCTGAGAGTAATGTTTTTGTTTCTTTAATCTCTGTCACATAGTTTGCTGTCACATTTGTTACATATGGGATCTCAAGCGGCATAAAGTCAACTGTTTCCAAAACTTTCTCCAATTCTTCCCCCGCCGGTCTAAGCAACGGAGAGTGAAATGGTCCACTCACATTCAATGGAAGTATCCTTCTTGCTCCGGCCTTTCCAAGCTCTTCTGCTGCTTGTTGAAGAGTCGCTGTTTCCCCTGTAATAACAATCTGTCCGGGACAATTATAGTTGGCAATCGATGCTTCCGGATAATGGCTCATAATTTTCTCAATTTCTTCTGCTCCCATGCCAAGTACCGCAGCCATCGCACCCGTACCATTCGGTACAGCATGTTCCATAAGAATTCCACGCTGTCTGACTGTCCGCACACCATCTTTTACACTCATGCCTCCCGCAGAAACGATGGCACAATATTCCCCAAGGCTCAACCCTGCAGTAACATCCGGACAAATGCCGGCTTCTCTCACACAGGCTTCCATCGCCAGGCAAGTCGTTACCATTGCCGCCTGTGTATATTCTGTCTGATCAAGCAGATCATTTTCTTCAAAACAAAGCGCCTTCACATCAAATCCCAATACCGCCTCTGCCTGTTCAAAAATCTCGCGCGCCAGTGGACTGTTGTCATAAAATGACTTCCCCATTCCCACTTTCTGGGCTCCCTGCCCTGGAAATATAAATGCAATCTTTGCCATATAATTCTATCTCCTTTAATCATTTCCCCAATTCGTTTCTCATTCCTGATACTCTGGTATACAGAATATTCTTTCAAACTATATTACTGCCTGCTCCCTGTTTTAGAAGAGCTGTCATTTCCTGCATAAGCCGATCTATCACTTCCCGGCAACTCAGCTCTTCTCGTATCATAGCCGCACTTTGACCTGCCATTACACTTCCCGTAGTAACATCTCCTTCTACAACTGCCCTGCGTAATCCTCCGGCAGTCAATAATTCCAGTTCTTCCAGAGATGCTCCTTCTGCTTCGCGCTTCAGATATTCTTTCGTCATTTGGTTGCGCAGTCCACGTACCGGATGCCCTGTAGAACGTCCAGTTACCTTGGAATCAATATCTTTCGCTTTCAGAATTGCTTCTTTATACTTCTCATGAACTTGAGATTCTTCTGTTACAACAAATCTTGTACCAACCTGAATTCCCTTTGCTCCAAGCATAAACGCGGCGGCTGCTCCTCTTCCATCTGCAATTCCTCCTGCCGCAATGACCGGGACTTTTACAGCATCTACAATTTGAGGAACTAAAACCATCGTAGTATTCTCCCCAATATGCCCTCCTGCTTCTGTCCCTTCTGCTACAAGTGCATCTGCACCGCACCTTTCCATGCGCTTAGCAAGAGCCACAGAAGCCACAACAGGAATTACCCGGATTCCGGCTTCTTTCCAGAGTTTCATATACTTTTCAGGACTCCCTGCTCCAGTTGTCACAACTTTTACGTCTTCTTCCACAACAATTCGGGCTACTTCATCTGCATACGGACTCATCAGCATAATATTTACTCCAAACGGCTTCTCTGTCCGTTGCTTTACTTCCCGGATCTGCTCCCGTACCCATTCGCCCGGTGCAGCAGCGGCTCCGATAATTCCAAGCCCTCCTGCCTCCGAAACTGCAGCTGCCAGGTGATATTCTGCAACCCATGCCATACCGCCCTGAATAATCGGATATTGAATTCCAAGCAATTCTGTAATTTCTGTTCGCATCTTCTTTCCCCTTCAGAACAATTTATTCTTTATGCCAGTTTTTCATCAATATAGCGTACAACCTCGCCCACTGTTGTCAGATTCTCAAGTTCTTCAGATGGGATTTCAATTTCGTACTGTTCTTCCAAAGCCATGATCATCTCAAACAGATCAAGAGAATCTGCATCCAGATCTTCTTTAAAAGATGTTGCTTCTGTTACTTCTGCCTCATTTGCTCCTAACTCGTTTACGATTACTTCTTTTACCTGTTCAAATGTTGTTGCCATTATTCTGTTCTCCTTTTTTCAACTCTCATATCATATTCTTATATATCTTCTATATATGTAATCCGGTTTGCCCGGTCATTACCTGATTCTAATTAAGCTTCTTTTTTCTTTTCTGTATTCCTGCTGCAAATTTCTCTATAAATTACCATTCAAAAATAACAGCGCCCCAGGAAAGTCCTGCTCCAAATCCTGCCAAAACAATTGTATCGCCTCTTGTCAGCATATTTTTACGATTCATTTCCTCCAGTAAAATCGGAATACTTGCTGATGATGTATTCCCATATTCTTCAAGATTCATCGGAAACTTTTCAATATCTGCTCCTAAGCGCTTCGCTGCAGCCTCTACGATACGCCTGTTTGCCTGATGAAGCACAAAATACTTTACATCCGAAATTGACGTTTTTGTTTTTTCCAAAACTTCCCGTATCACTTCCGGTACACATCGTACTGCAAATTTAAAGACTGCCTGACCATCCATCCGAATATAGCTGTCCTCCAATATTGTCATAGCCTTCTTCTGACTTATTTCATAAAAATCAGATCCTTCTTTGTGATAGCGACTCCTACACAGAAGCGCTGTCCCTCTTTCTCCGTCCGAATGAGCCGCAAAAACGGGACGGAAGCTCCCCTCTGTTTCTTCTTTCTGTGCACACAACACAATTGCTCCTGCACCATCTCCGAACAAAATGCATGTACTCCTGTCATTCCAATCAATCAAATTTGAAATGCATTCCGCTCCTATTACAAGAATTTTGTGATACATTCCTGCCTGAATATAGGCTTGTGCTGCCTGAAAAGCAAATACAAATCCGGTACATGCTGCATTCATATCGTAACAAACAGCCTTCTTTGCTCCCAATATCCTCTGCACTTCACATGCAATTGATGGACAAATCAAATCCGGAGACAATGTTGCTACTAAAATCATATCAACTTCTTCCGCATAGATTCCTGCATCTTTCAATGCCTTTCTTGCTGCCTCGGCTGCCATTTGTGAAGTTGTTTCTTTAACAGCAATATGGCGCCTGGCTACGCCTGTTCTCTCTCTTATCCACTCATCGTTTGTTTCTACAATTTCAGCCATATCAAAATTTGTCACTATTTTTTCTGGGATATACGCGCCAGTTCCACATACTTTTCCTATCATTTTTTCTCTCCGGTTCTCTTTTTCAAACTTCTCAAAATATTCTTCCTACTTTCCATTCCCTATTACATTTTATTTCTAATATCTTATATTTCAAATAGTTTGATACTCAAAGTATATCATTCTTTTTCTGTTTGTCAATAGAATATTTTGACTTTCAAATCTTTTTTTATTTGTATCTATCATTTTATTCTTCTTCTAATCTCATATTTTTTTCAAAAAATTTGATTTTTTTCAAAAAAACATTTGCATTTTTTTCATTCTATGATATAATAACATTCGTCGAGCGGATATGGCGGAATAGGCAGACGCGCTAGATTCAGGTTCTAGTGAGGGTTCCCTCATGCAGGTTCAAGTCCTGTTATCCGCATTTCACAATATTGCGTGTAGAGATAAGCGTTTCATAAGAAGCGCTTATTTTTATTTTGTCAAAAAAACGCCATCATCCATTTTTCAAATTCTTCCGGATGATGGCGCTCTCTTACGATATAGCTTTAACTTTTCTTTATGAATTTTGTACTACATTTCGGACAGGTAATCTCTATCTTACCCTTTCCTCTTGGAATTCTAATCTTCTGGCCGCAAGTCGGACACTTATAAATATGATGTGTTTTCCTCTGCGCGCAATCTCTTTTAAATGTGCGCCACTTTGTCCTTACTTTATCAGTCATTCTCCAATATGTTTGATTTTCCGCTATTCTCTTCGCATGATTCTTAGAGAAAATTCTAAAATATGCATAAATCAATGCTGCTAATGCTAGTACATAGAACAGATTGTTCCCTGTAAACATTGATAATATAAATCCAATCAGAGATACTGTTACCAAAAATTTCGAAAACTGATCCACTCCGTATCGGCCATACATAAATTTCATAAATTTTTCTTTCATATATTTTTCACCTCAATTTGTTATAAACACTATATTAACTTGTTTCTGTGAAAAATCAATGAACTAACAAGAAAAAAATATTAAATTCCCATAAAGACTTGAATCTAGATATGAATTACGATAAAGCTTCAAACTACTCTTTTATTTATTCCGTCGTTCTCTCCCACAGAATAATCTCCAGAATCCCAAAGCTCCTGAAAGAACTGCTAAACCAAGATACGCTGTGCCCCATCTGTCATCTCCGGTTTTTGGACACTCTTCTTCCAAATCTGTTCGGAAAATCCAATGTATCTGCGCATCCCTCACTGCATATTCATTTTTTAACTCTTCCGGCATAAATATTTCATAACGTATACTTCCCTTCTCATTACTTTTCCAAATTCCAAGAGAAATCTCTTCTTGAAGTTTCACACTTCTCAGATTCCCTTCATATACTATTTCATCATTTTTATAAATAGTAATCTGCAGTTGTTCTAAAAGATCTTTCTGTTGTTCTGTCATCTCCGGACTGTCTTCCGTGCGGAAAAATAACTCTGCACTTTTTGTAAATTGATTATGTATTTCCACACTATCAGATTGTCGGTCTCCAGGCATCAATTCAGAAAGATTCACAAAAAAATCTCCCGGTACAGCCACAAGCTCTCCTGCTCTTCCCTCCATTTTTAATGATAAATTCTGATAATACCTTTCTTTCTCCTGCTCTGTACCATCTTTCACATGAATACAAACTTCGGCTGTCTGATCTCCCCAAGGCATCTTTGAAAGAAAATCTGGTCTGAAATTTGCCGACTGAATCGCTTCGGCTGTCACATCCAATGAGCTTTCTCTTCCACTGGTTTCCTCAGTTGCCTTTTCTGAAAAGAAAAAACTCTTAGAAAAGATTACTTTTTCCTTTTCCTCTAATACTTCGGTGTAGTACCAGTAAGGTTCCCGATACATCCACTGATCCGAAATGCCTCTGATATCAATTTCCTTATCATTCTTTATCTGCAGACGAATCCAACAGGATTTCGCCTGATTTTCAACGAAAACTTGATTTTCAATACAGTCTCCCGGTGTCCATATTCTCCCATCCGAAAAAGGATTTCCTTCCTTATCATATTGTTTTAGCGCGATGTCAATATCACCTGTCCGAACATAATTATGTACTTCTGCCGTGCTTCCTGTATAGGCAAATGTAACTCCAACAGCCGAATAAAGGATAGACGCTGCAAGCAACAAAATTCCTGTTATTTTCTTTTTCATGCACTCCTCCGCTATTGAATTTTCCTGCTAAGAGCATGCTCCCAAGCATCCTGCCAATTTCTCTCTTTCTGGGTATCTGGATCTTTTATCTGACAGCTTTCTTCATATATGTATACCTTCAAACTGTCTTCTTTCTTTCCACTATTCAAATCTGCTGTCTTTCCATCAATCTGAACTTCTGTCATAAGATAATCTGTCATTTCCCCCGGCTCAACTACTTTCGTATAATAGTAGTATCCATCTTTCCCCAGTATCCATTTCGGATCTGTTCCACTGAGCTTGTAAGTTCCAAAATCTCCTGTACTGTACAAAACCTTTGCCCGAATATAGCACGCCACATTTTGTCCGTCTTTTTCATTGCAAATTCGAACTTTCTTCTCAATTGTCTTACTCTCTCCCGGAATAATAGACTGTTCCGGAAAGTTCTCCTCAAAATATGTTGTGTTATGTCCTGGAGTAAAATGGTTTTTCAAAGAACTCGCATCTGTCTGGTAAGCCAGACTAAATTTATATCCTATTTTTCCTACGAAAAGCAAAAGCAGCACAGCCACAATTGTTGTTACACGGTATAAACTTTGCCAGCCCTGTTTTTTCTTAATATACACTTTCTCACTCCAATCTCTTGTTAATTATTCACAACAAAATTGTCGGCTTTCACAGTTGCTGTCCCATTATCTGCATTCTGATTTGCATATTTTTCGAATGCTGTTTTTGCATACTGAATTACCGTCGCAGTATTTCCCGGAATGTTATTATTGTCCTTATCTGCATCGTTTCCTGTATGTGCCGCCTGAATCGCAAATGTTTTAATTGGTACCTGAAGTTTTACTTTATCAAGCTGTCCTTCTACACAGTTAATGAGTCTTACCTTCTCAAAAAGAGAAGTGGTTTTTGATACAAGTACATTATCTGTAATATACTTTCCATAACTCTCTTTTACCAATGCATCCTCTGTGTCCGCCACCATACTATTATAAGCGTATGTATAAACTACATACCCCTTTACCTGCTCCGGATCTCCTTCTGCTCGTTCTGTCAATTCTGTTTTCAACAAAGTCCATCCATCTGAGCTATTACGAATAGCAGTAGTCAAACCATGCCCAACTGTCTTATCCGTATCTAAAAGTACACTTTCAGAATCAGGCTGATATGCCTCTCCCACTTGAAAAGCCTCCTCACCGCCAACTGTTTGCTTAATTGGTTCGCCTACTCCGAATGTAACCAACTGATGTAGTTTTTCCAGGCGTTTTCCTGACATATCTTTATCGTACAATGTCCCATCATCATTCACTTTTGTCACTTTACCGTAAGGCATCTTAATCTGCATATATACATAAGCCGGTGTCTGAGAGCCTTTTCCCGCAGAAATCATTGGATTCTTTGCAATTACGTCTCCTGGTACTGTTGGATTCTGATCTCCCGGCCAGTTCGGCTCTGATGGCACAATTTCCAATCCGCCCTGAGTAAATTGATTAATTAAGTTTCCATAATCTGTTAAGTATGCAAGTGTTCCTTGTCCAACTGTACTTCCTGTTGTCAAAATTGCTGCTGTTGCCACAAGCCCTATTACAATGCCTTTTGTCTGTTTTTTTCTCCATTTTTTATTTACCATATAAATTCCTTCTTTCTATCATTTTTTCTTAATAACATATAACTCACAACTATTCCTACAATTCCCCATTTCCATCGGAATATTAAAGTATGGATATATCCCATATAGGGAATACAGTACCTGTCTCCGGGCAGCTTCATTACCTTTCCTAACAATTCTTTCTCCCAAATTCCTCCTCTGTCTTCTTTGATATTCGCATCTCCTTTTGTGACATACATCCCATTCTGAATGTCCACAACTCGATGTGTTACCGGGACATCCCATTTCTGAAACGTAATGATATCCCCCACTTTTATATTCTTCGGGTGCATTGTAAAAATCAAACTCCCAGTCTTTAAAACCGGCTCCATGCTTCCTGATTGTATACAGTATGTATGAAATCCAAACATCTCTGCCACCAATGGAATTAATAAAATGCCCGTTAGAGCTGCTGCAACAATGTCTATCAGTCACTTAAATACTTTTATCATAAATAACTCCTTTTATTTCTTTACTTTTATAGAATTAACAGCAATGCTGTTATGCGACCAGTCGTCCCAGCGGATCTTCTTATTAAGAAACGTTACACTGCTTCCCCTTGGTTTCAAAAGTAAATCAACAGTAACCGAAAATATCTGTTCAGGTGCTGTTCCATAAAAACTTTCAGCTGTCCTCGCAATCAAAACATTGGTATCTTCTGTTATTACTTCTTCCAACACATAACGATTTGTCTCCATCTCAAAAACGGAATAATTTCTTCCACAAGGGATATTATGAAAAACTGCTTCCAATGAAACGATCCCTTCCTTTGTGCTGTTCTGATCTACATATTCTCGTGTAAATTCTGCTTCACGAACATAAGTGTGTTCTCTTCCTTCCAGATCAACACCTGATACCTGAAATAAAAAAGTTGGATTTCCATTTGCCCACACAATATCAGAACGCCGAATACTCTTTTTTATCGTCAAATCACAGCGTTTTAAATCATTTTTAATATTTAATACCAAAACTGGTACGCCATTCTCCATTATCTCTGATTGATTACCAAGATACACTTCACATCCTTTCTTCAGGTCCTCTGTTATTTCATACCCATCCGGTGCTTTTAGTTCCTTTACAAGATAGTATGCTTCTGACGGAAGATATGATGACTCTCCCATTCCGTTCTCATCTGTGATCAGTTTCGCCAGCAATTGTCCTGCATCAGCAATAACAACTCCATTCTTCTCTATCCGATCTCTTGCATAAATTCCAAACTCCGCTCCTGCAAGCGCTCTTCCGTCTTCTCCTGATACTTTTTGGATGCGAATCTTTCCCTGACTCATCCACTCTACACTGAATTCTGTTGTAAGTTCCGGCTCTTTGTGACAAGCAAGCCCTCCAACCGCCTGATCATCTCCCGGTGGCCGAATAAGAAATGACATATATGTTTCCTGAATACTCCCCTTAATTTTTCCTGATGACCAATATCCACTGACACCCGGTTCTGCTTCCAAACGAAATTGATCTCCTCCTTTTACGGTCACCGCAGACTGCATTACTGCTCCTGTAATAAGATTATGCAGACGTACTCCTGTTGGCAAAGTAAAATTCAGTAGATTTCTCGCATCTCCTTCTACTCGATATACGTCCGTCCATTGACTTTTACTTCCTTCATCCCATTTTGCATTCTGATGAGACGGCTGTATACTGACTTTTCCCTCCGGTGGTGCCGGAAGCATATCTCTGATCTGGTAACTGATTGTCGAAATACCATCCCTCTCTTCTTTATTTAAACCGATAAATGCATCCGAATTCATATTATATCCGCTGTAAATAAATGATAAAATTGCATGGCAAAATGCATATATCTGTTTCTCACTGAAACCTGCCGCTGATGAAAAAAATGCCTCTCGAATCTCCGGTGTAAATCCGGGACCTCCCATCAAATAATACATTCCTTTTGTAAGATGATCATTCTGCAGTACGTCTGCAATATAATTACCACTGGAAGGAGTCCCTTTACGCGGTTCCAGACAATATGCCAATTGGCCGTTAATGTAGAAATAATTTGTACTCCAACTTCCATAAGAAACCTTCTCTCCCACTTGAAGTACAACCTCCTCAGTTGATTTTGCGGATGCATAATTCCCGGAATTCAACGCTAACACTACTGAAGATTCTTTTGTTATATCTGTAACTGGTTCTTCTCCCGGCACTTCATGCACTTTTACTTCATCGGAAGGAAGAATCTGATACCACTCTTCGCTTTCCTTTACCTCCTCACCTTTCTTCTGTTCTTCATCACCTCTCTCTCCCTCTGTTGCAGTGTTCTCTTCACTCTTTACAGATTCCGGCGGTTTCTCAATTACAACAGCTGCTTCCTGTTCTTTCTTTGCCTGCTCCATTGCTTCTGCACGATCCGGTACAGCAATTGTTCCGAGCAGCAATGCCAAAAATAGCAGCATGGATATAAACTTTTTCATTCCTATCTCCTTTCTCATCTCTTACTTGTAAAACATATCTGCTGCTTATCCCAATGCCTCCTTTCTGTCCGACGCCACCCTGAAGCCAGTATTCTTTTACTCCTTTCTCTCCCTGCTCGAACTCTTCTAAAAAGTTCTTCCAAGAATAAATATGAAAGAACCAAAGAATATGAAAAAGAGTCCACAACCGTGAACTCTTTTCTCCTGCACTTCCAGATCATTTTATTTATTGGCTTCTCGATATGTTTTAACAAGTTTATCATAACATAGACATGTCATAGATACTACGTCACATTACGTCAACTTACGTCATCCTAATCTATACTGCCCGAACTTTTTTCTGGGAATTTTGATGATCCGTTTTATATTTCTTCGTAATGATTGCCAGATTATCAAGCTCACTGTGATACAGTGATTGAATTTTTCTGATAGCTGCTGCCCGCTTTTTCTCAAACGTTCCATGAGACATACCGCTCTCACGCTCAACTGCTGAATATAGCTGCCGCTCTGCATACAATGCACGCACAATCTGAAATTCTTCACCTTCCAGCCCGCGATAACACGCCCATATTCTTCGTACCGTTTCCTCTTCTTCCATAAGCCTCCACATTTCACACTGAATTTCCTTTTTCTGTTCTTCCATTAGCTGTCTGCGGCGCAGCAAAAGCGATGATACGTCATGCAAGCGTGCCGATGTTCCTGTAAAATCATCTGCTTTCACAGACAAAGAACGAATCATATCATCTGTATCACACTGCATATGGTTCAGCTCCAGAAGTCTTTCTTCAATCTCCTGGAGCTTTTTATCGTATCCTGACAGCACCATCTTAATATAGTTTATATCAAAATTTTGAAAAATAACTGCTCCCCCTTCCATTTTCCAGTACATATATTTCTTACCTAAGGGAACTAACCATATGCAGGATATGCTCAATACTTTATGGAGTATTTAAAAGAAAAAATGCCATACATGATACTTGGAATAGTCAATTCGATGTGACAGCCCCGAAAAATAGGCCTGCAGCAGAAACAGTTTGTACTGTTTCTTCATCATATCATATGTCCTTTACTGCAACAATTCTGCAAAATTACAAAAATTTAAAACAAACAGTATATAACAGTTGACAACTGTTTTATACTGTTATATACTGTTTGCAAACAAAGGAGGAGCATTTATGAAACTAGCAATTATTATCAACAATTCATCTATGCAGCCGATTTACGAACAGATTCTCGATCAGATTAAAGCTCGTATCCTGCATGGTGAATTACAGGAAAATGACACTCTCCCCTCTGTCCGCTCTCTCGCAAAAGACTTGAAAATCAGCGCGCTAACCGTTAAGAAAGCGTATGATGCGCTGGAGCAGGAAGGCTTTATTATTACTGTGCACGGAAAGGGAAGCTTTGTCGCCTGCACAAACCAGGTACTGATGCAAGAGGAGTTAAAAAAAGATGTAGAGGCTGACCTGGAACTGGCCATTCAAAAGGGCAGAAGCTGCGGAATGAGTAACCAAGATTTATCTGATTTATTTCATCTTATTCTGGAGGAATCATAGCAATGTTAACACTAAAAAATGTACAAAAATACTACGAAGGATTTCATTTGAATTGTTCTCTAACCGTTCCAACCGGATGCATTACCGGTCTGATCGGACAAAATGGCGCCGGAAAAAGTACCATGTTCAAAGCAATTCTGAACTTAATTTCTATAGACAGCGGAGAAATAAGGCTTTTCAACCAAGATATTGCCTCCCTTTCTTCTCTTGACAAGCAGAAGCTCGGCGTTGTCCTTTCTGATTCCGGATTTAGTGGATATTTGACTATAAAAAATATTATGAAAGTCAATCAACACATGTATACCGATTTTGAGAAGGAATATTTCCTGTCACAATGTGAACGTTTTCATCTTCCGCTTAACAAAATGATTAAAGAATTTTCTACCGGAATGAAAGCCAAACTAAAAGTATTGCTGGCACTTTCCCACAATGCTCAATTTCTTATTCTCGATGAGCCGACTTCCGGGCTGGATACGATTGCCCGAGATGAAATTCTTGATCTTCTACGGGAATATATGGAGACAGAGGGACGCTCTATTTTGATCAGCTCTCATATTTCCACTGATCTTGAAACACTTTGTGACGAGATTTACATGATCCACAACGGCGGTATCGTACTTCACGAGGAAACAGATTGTCTCTTTGACCAGTACGGAGTTCTGAAAGTCAGCGAAGAGCAATTCCGTACACTGGATAAACAATATCTGCTGCGCACGTTGAAAGAGCCTTTCGGCTATAGCTGTCTTACAAACGAAAAAGCATTTTATGTGGAAAATTATCCTGCAATCACAATAGAACGTGGAAACATTGATAACATTATTACAACAATGATTCGAGGTGAAAAATAATGAAAGGATTACTCTATAAAGATATTATATTATGTTGGAATCGTAGAAATTTCTTTCTTCTGATTACCGCTATTTCCATTATGCTTGCTGTCACATCCAAAAACCCAATGTTTGTTATCAGTTATATCACATTAGTTTTCGGTATGTTCTCTATCAGCAGTATTTCTTATGATGAATTTGATAACGGCAATGCATTTTTATTCACACTACCGTTTACCCGAGCAGGTTATGTCTTGGAAAAATATTTGTTTTCTTTATTAATAAGCGGAATTCCGTGGCTGATTTCCTCAGTTTTGATTACCTTCTACCAGAAATCCCGTGTTCCGGAATTAGATACTGCTGAATGGTTCCTTACCACTTTTATTTTCCTGTACATGGTTATTTTGTTTCTTTCACTCACACTTCCGCTACACTTGAAATACGGAGCAGAAAAAGCGCGTCTCTTTCTCTTCGGAGTGATGGGTGTCATCTTTGTCGTGTGCATCCTTCTTACAAAGATAACTTCATCCGTGACAGACAAAATATTGAATTTCCTAAAAAATTTTTCTGCTCTCAGTATTTCGCAGATGGTACTTGCAGGAGGAGTTTTTTCCATTGTTCTGCTTATTATTTCCGGATTTTGTTCCTTAAAAGTGATAAAAGAAAAAGAATTTTAAGAATGACATAAGCATTTTCACGTTTTCTTTATAAGGCTGTCACATTTTCATCACATTTCGACAGTATAGTAATAATCAAACAAAGCTAAATGCTTTTTAACATATATCATTTCTTTTTCATTACTTTTTCTTTCTTAGCTGAGACGATTGTTCTCAGCTATTTTTATTTCTGGTTTTCTAAGTCTGATCTTTACCATGATTCGAGATTATCAAATAGATTTCTGCCTAAAAAAAAGCTACAACTTTCGATTTCTCAAAAGCTGTAGCTTTGAAACATGCGGATGACAGGAATCGAACCTGCACGGTCTCCCACTAGATCCTAAGTCTAGCG
>CAUCYJ010000029.1:0-17011 GCA_958446945.1 uncultured Lachnospiraceae bacterium
TTCCGTTTGTTATTATCACACTGAGAGCAAGAATTGCAGATTTTGATTCATCACTTGAAGAAGCGGCTATGGATCTTGGTTCTAATCAATGGAGTACATTACGGAGAGTGACATTGCCGCTTCTCGCACCAGGGATTCTTTCCGGAGCATTTATGTCTGTTACATTGTCTATTGATGATGTAATTATCAGTTACTTTGTATCAGGAGCAGGACAGATCACCTTTCCAGTAAAAGTTTACGGAATGGTAAGAGGAAAAATTTCTACAAATGTGTACGTTGTTTCTACATTAATGATAACAGGATGCATACTGTTTTATCTGATATATATGTTTATCATGAGGCAATGGACAAAACGTATTCGAGATAACTGATAGGAGTAAAGAAATTGACAGCAGATTTAGTTATAAAAGGAAAGATTTTTACGGCAGATAAAAAATGTCTGTTTGCACAAGCTGTAGCTGTTAAGGATGGAAAATTTCTTGCAGTAGGAACAGAAGAGGAAATAAAAGGATATATTGGAAAGAAAACAGCGATAGAAAAGGCGAAAGGTCTTGTCATTCCGGGGATTGTGGAAAGTCACGCCCATGTAAGCTGTGCAACAGAATTTACAAAGGGAGTTATGCTGCCACCGCTTTGTAATGATTACCATGTGTATTTGGAGGAGATTAGAGAATATTGGAAGAACCATCCAAATGTGAAAGTAATTACCGGTTCCGGATATGATAATGGAGCATTTGGAAAAATCGGTCCTACGGCAGAACTTCTGGATTGTATTACAAAAGATATTCCAATTGTGATGATTTCTTCAGATCATCATTCCAGATGGCTAAATAGTGCGGCGTTGGAACTTACCGGTATTACTAACGATACACCGAATCCGGAAGCAGGAGAAATTGTGAGATATCCGGATGGAAGGGCTACAGGGTGGTTGAAAGAGAGTGCAGGAAGTTTTACCTCACATATTATTCCGGAAACGACAGCTGAGGAGTATGCACAGGCAATTGCATATTATCAGGAGATTGCTCTGAAAAATGGAGTAACAGCTGTGTATGAACCGATGTATGATGCAAAAAAAGATTATATTATACGGGCAGAAGGCTGGAGAATTTTAGAAAAAGAACATACACTTAAGCTGATGTCCCGTCTTGGTTATAGCATTGAGGCAAATGATGACGTGAAAAGGGCGTTTCAAAATATGGAGCAGATTTCTCAGCTTCTTTCAGACTGTCAGAAAGTAAAATTGTCTTCGGCTAAATTTTTTGTGGATGGTGTAATCGAATGTCATACAGCGTATCTTTCGGAACCGTATACAGATCAACCAGAGGAGAAAGGAAAACCAACATGTTCTCAAGAATGGTTAGAAGAAACAGCTCTTTATGCACTGAGGCATGGTTATGATCTGCATGCTCATGTGATAGGAGATGGAGCGCTTGATATGGCACTGAAAGCATATATAAAAGTACAGAATAAAAGAAAAGAAGAAGAAAAAGATATAGAGTTTCGAAATGTATTTACGCATTTACAGATTGCAAAGCCATGTCAGATAAATGAAATGTCAAAGCATCAGATTGTAGCTGTTACAAATCCGTATTGGCATTCTAAAAATCCGCTTTATTTTGAACAGGTGGAACTTCCCTTCATTGGAAAAGAAAGGGCAGAAAAACAATATCCGATGAAGAGTTTAGCAGACAGAAATATCCCGATGGGGCAGGCATCGGATTTTCCTATCACGATGCCGCCGACTTCAATGGATTCACTGCATTTTATGGTAAATCGTGCGGAACCACAGACAAAGAATTGCCTGAATGAGAAGGAATGTCTGGATTTAACAACAGCATTATGCATTTTAACGATAGGTGGTGCATATTCGCTTCGTTTGGAACATCTGATTGGTTCAATAGAAGTTGGAAAGAAGGCAGACTTCGCATTTATAGATAAAGATCCGTATTGTTTAAATCCGGAAAATCTTTTTATGTGTCAGATTGAAAAAACATTTATTGATGGAGTTTGTGTGTATTTTAATGAAGGAGAATAAGGAATGAAAAAATTAATTTTGACTGCTTCTGCTTTAATGCTTTGCAGTACATTTATTGCAGGATGTGGAGAAAAAGAAGAAGAGAAAACAGCTGATGGATATGCGAAAGAAATTTATCTTTACAATTGGTCAGAGTATATGAGTCAGGAAGTGTTGGATGGATTTGAAGAGGAATACGGCATTAAAGTTATTGAAACAACATTTGAATCTAATGATGAAATGCTTGCAAAGCTTCTTGCTGGAAATAACGGAGAATATGATATTGCGGTTCCTTCTAATTTTTATATTGATGCTATGGTCGAAAATAATTTGATTCAACCATTGAATTATGATAATATTCCAAATATTGAAAATATCGATCCTGATTATCGCAGCATGTCTTATGATCCGGAAGGGAAGTATACAATCCCATATATGGGAACGGTGTGTACATGGGTTGCAAATACTTCTCGACTTGCTGAAAAAGGTTTGAAAGCAGATACTTTTGAAGATTTGAAAAATCCAGCGTTAGCGGGAGATATTCTTATCTCGGATGACGCACAGGGGAATATTTGTCAGGCTCTTGCAGCAAGTGGGAAAGATCCAACAAGCACAAGTTTTGAAGATATTCAGCTTGCGAAAGAATGGCTTTTAGATATGAATGAGCAAATAAAAGCATATTCCTTACCGGCAGATGTACGAGATTCTATGATTAAAGGAGAAACAACGGTTGCATATATGTATTCTGGAAATATTATGCAGGCAATGGAGGAAAACAGCGATATACAGCTTGCACTTGAAGAAGAACAGGCATCCTTGTCAGTAGATACGTTTGTAATTCTGGAAGGGTCTAAACACGTAAAAGAAGCAGAATTGTTTTTAAATTATTTGTTAAGACCAGAGGTAAGCGCAAAATTAATAGAAGCGTTTCCTTATGTATGCTTTAATCAGGCAGCAGTGGAGTATCTTCCTGAAAATCTTGCCAATAGCCCAATGATTGTTCTGTCAGAAGATTTGAAAAACAGACTTTATATGTTAAATTCTTTTGATGGAGAGGGAATTGGTTATATGATTGATGCAATGACAGAAGTAAAAAGTGCTCGATAGAGAAATATGTTATATGAAAGCTCCATCGCAAATATGCGGTGGGGTTTTTGTATATAGAAAAAAGTTTATTGTGATAGCTTTATAAGAAATCAAAGATAGAAGAAGTTGTTGGAATAAAGCTTGCAGGCAGATAGAAAAAAGAGTAAATTAGAAAGTGAAAAATGATAGTTGTAGTTTACAATTAAGGATGTGGTAAAATGTGGTTTTTATTTGCTCTCTTGTCAGCAGTATTTGCGGCGCTCACGTCGATATTAGCCAAGATTGGTATTAATGGAGTCAATTCCAATCTTGCCACAGCAATCCGAACAGTAGTAGTGGTATTTATGGCATGGGGAATGGTGTTCCTAACGAATGCGCAGAGCGGAATCTCAGAAATCAGCAAGAAAAGCTGGATGTTTCTGATTTTATCCGGTTTGGCAACAGGTGCATCCTGGCTATGTTATTATAGGGCGCTGCAGATTGGAGATGTATCAAAAGTTGTGTCCATTGATAAATTAAGCATTGTGATTACATTGGTGCTGGCATTTGCCTTTTTGCATGAAACATTCACAGTAAAGTCATTGATTGGCTGTGTGTTGATTTGTGCCGGAACATTGCTTATGGTGTTATAAACAAATAAAGTAACACGTGGACGAGGGTATGAATAGATGAGGTAATAATAATTATGAAACAACAGATTCAAATGACAAAAGAAGAAATGCTGACTTTACTTAAAGGAGATGTAATACCGGCTCTTGGCTGTACAGAGCCGGTTTGTGTTGCGCTCTGTGCGGCAAACGCCGGAAAAGTTCTGGGAGAAATACCGGATCAGATAGAAATCAGGGTAAATGCAGGAATTTACAAGAATGGCATGTCAGCAGGAATTCCAAACTGCAAAGAAGTAGGACTTCCCTATGCAGCGGCACTGGGAGCAGTTCTGAAAAATCCGGAAAAGGGACTGGAATTATTAGAAGATGTCACGAATGAGACACTGGAACAGGCATTTAAACTGATTGAAAAAGATCGGGTGCATGTTAAAGTTGCCAAGGAGGAGAAGAGTATTTTCGTGTGTTGTGAAATGATTTCCGGCAAAGAAACATCTATCTGCGAAATACGAGGCGCACATACAAACGTAGTGTATCTTGCAAAAAATGACAGATCAATTCTGGAACAGGCAGTGAATGGAAGTGCAGGAGGAGAGCATCCACTTGTGGAGAAGCTCTGTCAGATGAGGATTTCAGACATGCGGGATCTGGTTGACACGGTAACGGAAGAAGAACTGCATTTTTTGCTTGATGGTGTGGAAATGAATGTAGAGCTTGCAAAATATTCTGAGACAAAGAAAACAGGTGTCGGGATTGCAGATGCATTTCGCTCAGAAGAAACGGGAACTGAAAACATATCAGGAAAAGCTCTTCTGGGGAATGACCTGATGGCGCGGATCATTACGAAAGTTGCTTCAGCGGCAGAGAGTCGTCTCGATGGCTGCCCGCTTCCTACGATGAGTAGTTCCGGTGCGGGAACAAAAGGTCTGGTTGCAATTCTGCCGGTAAGTGAGACAGCGATGGCGGTTGGAGCATCACCGGAGCAGGAGGTGCGCGCACTTGCGCTTTCTCATCTTGTGAATCGTTATATCAATGCAAAGATTGGAAAATTATCACCGATGTGTACTTGTGTAATGGCAGCATCAACAGCAGCGGCGGCAGGAATGGCATATCTTTTCGGAGGGACAAATGAGCAGATCGGATATGCGGTTCGCAATATGACAGGAACGGTAACCGGAATGCTCTGCGACGGAGGAAAGGTAGGATGTTCCATGAAAGTAGCAACAGGATCGACGGCAGCGCTCATGTCAGCAATTACCGCGGTTTATGATGCACCGCTCAGGGCAAGTGATGGTATTTGCGGAAATACTCCGGAAGAATGCATTTCTAACATGGCGCTTATTGGGAAAAAAGGTATGGCAGATACGGATACTGTGATTTTGGAAATTATGGAAGCGAAGTCATAGCAATTATATATGGATAAAAAAGGAAAACGACTATGGAAATCAGAAGAGCAGAAGAAAAAGATATTAAAAAAATAAAAGAGTTACTAAGTCAGGTGCTAGAAATCCATGCAAATCTGCGTCCGGATATTTTCATTCCGGGAACAACCAAATATACTGATGAAGAATTAAAAGTAAAAATTATGGATGAGCAAAAACCTGTTTATGTGGCAGCTGATGAGAATGATGAAGTGCTTGGATATGTATTTTGTAAAATTCAGGAACCGATACAGTCTAATAATATGATTCCGTTCCGGATTTTGTATGTGGATGATCTCTGTGTAGACAGTACAATTCGGGGAAAACATATTGGCAGACAGTTGTTTGAATTCGTCAAACAGGAGGCAAAACGCCTGGAATGTTATGAAGTGACATTAAATGTGTGGGAAGGCAATGAGAGTGCGAAGCTTTTTTATGAAAAAATGGGAATGAAACCAAAGAAAACGCACATGGAACTGATTTTAGAATAGCGGTAAATAATTTTTCTTCCTTGTGTTTTTGCGTGTTCAGGCGTATACTTGTGATTCAGACACGAAATATAGAAATAAAAGAATGAGAAAAATGAGTTATGTATTATTGAATGTATCAATTGCGTTGTTAGCAGGACTTCTGATGATGAGAGTATTTACGAAAATGAGACTGCCGGATGTGACAGCGTATTTGATCGCAGGTGTATTGATTGGACCTTACTGTCTGGGAGGGCTTGGAATTCACGGGCTTGGTTTTACTTCTATGCATGAGGTAGAAATGCTGTCACTTTTATCAGAAGTAGCGCTTGGAATGTGTGCAACAGCGATGTAATTAGGGGAGGAAGGCGCTCTGATCAGAAACATTGCACTGTTTGCAGTGCTTGTTTACGAAATGGCAGGAAAGAAGAATATTAGAATAGCGAAAAAATCCTTTTAAATCGGAACGATATTTGCTACAATAACAGAAGTGAATAGCAATGAGTAAAATCATTTTTAGGAGGAAGATAAATGGACTGGAGAGAAGTTGCAGCGTTGATTTTTGACGATGTAGAGAAAGAGGCAGCAGAGATTGAAGCTGCTTATCCAAGAAGAAACTTAAAAGAGGGGGCATGTGTGACAAGATTCGCACCAAGCCCGACAGGATATATGCATGTAGGAGGACTGTATGCAGCACTTGTTTCATGGAGAATGGCAGCGCAGTCTGACGGTGTGTTTTATTTAAGAATTGAAGATACCGACGCGAAGCGTGAGATTGAAGACGGAATCGGACAGATTGTTTCTGCTTTACATCAGTATGGGATTGAGTTTGACGAGGGACCTTTTGAACCGGAAAGAGGCGTTTATGGTCCGTATATTCAGAGTCACAGAAAACAGATTTATCGTGCCTATGTGAAACGTCTGATGGAAGAAGGCGGAGCATACCCGTGTTTCTGTACAGAAGAAGCGCTTGCTGCAATCCGTAAGGAGCAGGAAGAGAAGAAAGAAGATATGGGTTATTACGGAGAATACGCCGCATGCAGAAAGTTATCTCCGGAAGAAGCTTATGAGAGAGTAAAACGTGGGGATAAGTTTGTTGTGCGTCTTCGTTCCAATGGGGATAAAGAGAAGAAGGCAGTTTGCCATGACCTGATCAAAGGAGATATTGAACTGCCGGAGAACATCAATGATGTTGTACTCTTAAAGACAGATGGGATTCCGACTTACCATGCAGCCCATGCTATCGACGATTACCTGATGGGAACAACACACGTTATCCGCGGAGATGAGTGGATTTCTTCTTATCCGATCCACGAACAGTTATTTGCAGCGTTTGGCTTCCCGCTTCCGGCTTATGCGCATATTGCTCCGATTATGAAGAGCGAGAATGGTTCTAAGAGAAAACTCAGTAAGAGAAAAGATCCGGAAGCAGCAGTGAGCTATTACAGTGAGCAGGGATATCCGAAGGAATCTCTGATAGAATATATGCTGACGATTGCCAACTCTGACTATGAAGAGTGGAGACGTGATAATCCGGAGGCAGATAATTCTGAATTTGAATTCCGACTTTCCAAAATGAGTGTCAGCGGAGCGCTGTTTGACATTGTGAAATTAAATGATATCAGCAAGCGTGTCATTGCAGAGAAGACAGAAGAGCAGTTATTTGAAGAAATCAAAGCCTGGGCAGCAAACTACGATGAGAAACTTTCAGCAATCATTGAAGCCGATGAGGAAAAGTTCAAAGGCAGCATTAAGCTTTGGAAATATAATGGCAATAAAGTGCGCCGTGACGTTGGAAAATGGTCTGATCTGTCAGAAATGTATCCATACCTCTACAATCTGGAGAAGACGATTGATGCCTATGAATTTGACGAGACAAGACCGAAAGAAGACATTATTGAGCTTCTGGACGCTTATTTGGAAGGGTATGAGTTTGATACAGATGCGGAAAAATGGTTTGAAGATGTGAAAGTAATCGCAGGAGCGAAAAACTACTGTGCAAATAAGAAGGAATATAAGGCGAATCCGGAAGCGTATAAAGGAATGATCGCAGACGCCTGCGGTATGCTCCGCGTTGCGGTAACAGGACATAAAAATACGCCGGATCTGTATTCTATTATTCAGTTTGTCGGCAAAGACATTTTTGAAGCCCGTGTGCGTGCCTGCATTGAGAAATTAAAATAATTAAGATATTGTTTTGAAAAAAATGCTGTGCAGACACACATTTTCAGAAAATTGCATAAGATATATTGACAAATATAATTTACCGTGGTAAAGTGTAGAACATAGAAAAACCGTTGAGAAAGAGGAGTAAGTGATCAGGTAATATTACAGAGAGCAGCAGATGGTGGGATTGCTGTATAGAGCAGATGACTGAATGGACTTTCGAGGGCAGCTTGAACAGATGAGATTTCATTTAAGTAGACGCTGACGGGAACCGAACCCGTTATCAATTAGGAATGTATGTTAGTACATGAGAAAGTGGACAGATTGTCAAGTTGAGTGGTACCGCGATAATAAGATTTTATTACCGTCTCAGGCGAATAGCCTGGGGCGGTTTTTTCGTTGTATCGACCATTGACAGCCCCTTCTGAACTGACATGAATCAGAGAGTGAGGCATAGAACTCTTTGGTTGGCAAAACGCGAAAATGCAGAATAAAGAAGGAGAATGAATTATGAAGAGAAAAGTAACAGCAATTTTATTGGCAGTAGCATTCACAATGGGAGTATTCACAGGGTGCGGAAATGCAAAAAATGAAGCAAAGGACAGTCAAAGCAAGGCAGAAGAATATCAGATCGGAATATCACAGTTTGCAGAACATGGCTCTCTTGACAACTGCCGGGAAGGCTTTTTGGAAGGTCTGAAAGAAGAAGGGATTGAAGAAGGAAAGAATCTTACAATTACCTATAAAAATGCAGCAGCAGATATGGGAACGGCAGGACAGATTGCAGATACGTTTGTATCGGATCAGGCAGATCTGATCTGCGCCATAGCAACACCGAGCGCTCAAACAGCCTATAATGCAGCTATGGATATGGGAATTCCGGTAATTTATACTGCTGTGACAGATACAGCGGCCGCTCAATTAGCGGATGAAGAAGGAAATCCGGTTGGAGAAGTGACGGGAACAAGTGATCAGCTTCCGATTGAAGAGCAATTGAAAATGATCCGTGAAATGCTTCCGGAGGCGAAGACCATTGGAATTATGTATACAACAAGTGAAGCGAACTCTATTTCAGCCATTGAAACTTATGAAAAACTGGCGCCGGAGTATGGATTTACGATTGAAAAGGCAGGTATTACAGCAACAGCAGATATTCCTCTGGCAACAGAAAGCCTGTTGTCAAAAGTAGACTGCATGACAAATCTGACAGACAATACAGTAGTAAACTCGCTTACCACAATTTTAGAAAAAGCAACAAAGAAAACTATTCCGGTATTTGGAAGTGAGATTGAACAGATAAAACTTGGATGCCTGGCAGCAGAGGGACTGGATTATGTGGAACTTGGCAAACAGACAGGCCGTATGGCGGCAAAAGTGCTGAAAGGTGAATCAAAAGCAAGTGAAATGACGGCAGAAGTCATCGAAGGAAGCAGTCTTTATATCAACACAGAAGCAGCAGAAGCGCTTGGTATTCAGATTCCGGAGTCACTGAATGAAAGAGCAGCAGAAGTGTTCGAGACAATTTCCAAATAGAAGGGAAACCTGTAGAAAAACAGATATCGAAGGAATGGGGGACAATCAACATGAATCTGATCATATCAATTCTGGAGCAGGGATTCATTTACGGAATTCTGGCGCTGGGAGTTTATATCACATACAAAATACTGGATTTTCCGGATCTGACGGTAGACGGAAGTTTTCCGCTTGGCGCTGCCATTAGTGCGGCAATGCTTACGCGGGGACTTAATCCATTTTTGACACTTTTTATATCTTTTGCAGCAGGAGCAGCTGCAGGAATCTGTACAGGACTGATCCATGTGAAATGCAAAGTGCGTGATCTGCTGTCCGGAATTATTATGATGACAGCGCTCTGGACGATCAATCTCAGAATTGCAGGGACGTCAAATGTTCCGCTGTTTTCGCAGAAAACCATTTTTTCCAATGAATTGCTGAACAAGATTGTTCCGAAAGGATTACTTCCGTATCGCACATTGCTTATCATTGTTATTGTCGCAGTGATTGCAAAAATTCTGCTTGATCTGTATATGAAAACCCGTTCCGGATACCTTCTGCGGGCGGTTGGTAACAATGAAACGCTTGTTACATCCCTTGCAAAAGATGCGGGAAATGTGAAAATTCTCGGACTTGCGATTGCCAATGGGCTTGTGTCAATGGCTGGCTGTATTTTCTGTCAGGAGGAAAGAGTTTTTGAAATTTCTATGGGTACCGGAGCAATTGTGATCGGTCTGGCAAGTGTGATTATCGGAACAAGCCTGTTTAAAAACATATCGTTACTTCAGACAACAACAACGGTTCTGATCGGTGCAGTGATCTATAAAGCCTGTGCGGCGCTGGCAATCCGGAATTTTGAGCCGCAGGATATGAAATTGATCACGGCGGTACTGTTTCTTGTGATTTTAATCATTAGTATGGACAGAAAGAAGAGGGTAAAGAAACATGCTGGAGCTTAAAGAAATTGACAAATATTATAATCCGGGAACATTAAATGAGATGTGCCTTTTTGAACATTTTAATCTGCAGATTGAGGATGGAGAATTTGTTTCGGTTGTCGGAAGTAACGGTTCCGGTAAAACATCTATGTTAAACATTATCTGTGGAAGTATTCCGGTGGAATCCGGTAAAATTTTTATAAATGGGAAAGATATTACAAAGGAAAAGGAGTTCCAGCGCAGCCGCAGAATTGGAAGAGTGTACCAGAATCCGGCGCTTGGAACTTGTCCGGACATGACGATTTTGGAAAATATGTCGTTGGCAGATCATAAAGGAAGTTTTTTTGGACTGCAAAGAGGAACAAACCGAAAGCAGATAGAACATTACCGGGAACTGCTTCGCCAGTTGAATCTTGGACTGGAACAAAAACTGGATACAAAAGTAGGAGCGCTTTCTGGTGGACAGCGTCAGGAGATGGCGCTTTTAATGTCTAATATGACGCCGATTGATTTTCTGATTTTAGATGAGCATACGGCAGCATTAGATCCAAAGACAGCAGACTTAATTATGGCGTTGACAGATCAGATTGTGAAAGAGAAGCATATCACAACGATAATGGTTACTCATAATCTTCGTTATGCGGTGGAATATGGAAGCCGCCTTTTGATGATGCATCAGGGGCAGTGTGTGTTGGATAAAAAAGGTAAGGAAAAGGCAGTTCTTACGATTGATGATATTCTAAAACAGTTTAATGAGATCAGTATAGAATGCGGAAATTAGACAGAAGCAGTGAAAAATTTGGTGCATTTGTATATTGACTTTCCTATAGTGTATAAGGTACTATATTACATGGTCTTTATACACTATATTGTGTTTAAAGGGGAGAAAAGTATACAACATATGCGAATCATAGATTTGATTATAGGAGAGGAAGGAGTAAGGCAATGCTGAAAGTAATCAAGAAAGACGGTACTGCAGAAGAGTTTAATGTACAGAAGGTTGTTGTGGCAGTTAATAAGTCTGCCTATCGTGTACTTGTAAAATTTACAGAAGAAGAATTACAGGATATCTGCCGATTTGTAGAAGAAAAAGTAAAAGAGATGGGTGTAGATGAAGTACATATTCCGCAGATGCACAATATTGTCGAAGGCGCGCTTGAGCGAGTGAATCCGCTTGTGGCGAAGAGCTATCGGGATTATCGCAATTATAAGCAGGACTTTGTACAGATGCTGGATGATGTATATAAGAAAAGCCAGTCGATTATGTATATCGGAGACAAAGAAAACAGTAATACGGACAGCGCTCTTGTTTCTACAAAACGGAGTCTGATCTTTAATGAGCTGAATAAAGAGCTCTACAAGAAGTTCTTCCTGACAGTTGAGGAAGTTCAGGCGATCCGTGACGGTTATATTTATATTCATGATATGTCTGCAAGACGCGATACAATGAACTGCTGTCTGTTTGATGTGCAGAATGTACTGTCCGGCGGATTTGAGATGGGAAATCTCTGGTATAACGAACCGAAGACACTGGATACGGCATTTGATGTTATCGGGGATATCGTACTGAGCGCTGCAAGTCAGCAATATGGCGGCTTTACTGTTCCGAGCGTGGATGATATTCTTGAACCGTATGCAAGAAAATCCCATGAAAAATATATTGAAAAATACAGAAGCCTGGGATTGGATGAAGAAGTTGTAGAGCAGATGGCATGGAAAGATCTTGAGAAGGAAATGGAACAGGGATTCCAGGGATGGGAGTATAAATTTAACTCCGTATCTTCAAGCCGCGGTGATTATCCATTTATTACAGTAACAGCCGGAATCAATACTTCCAAGTATGGTAAGCTGGCAACAATTACGATGCTGAGAGTGCGCCAAAACGGACAGGGCAAACCGGGACATAAAAAACCGGTATTATTTCCGAAGATTGTATTTTTGTATGATGAGAACCTTCATGGACCGGGGAAAGAGTTGGAAGATGTATTTGAAGCAGGAATTGAGTGCTCCAGTAAGACAATGTATCCGGATTGGTTAAGTCTGACCGGTAAGGGATATGTGGCAAGTATGTACAAACGCTATGGCAAAGTCATCAGTCCAATGGGATGCCGTGCATTCCTTTCTCCATGGTATGAGAGAGGCGGCATGAGTCCGGCAGATGATAATGATAAACCGGTTTTTGTTGGAAGATTTAATATTGGTGCGATCAGCCTTCACCTTCCGATGATTTATGCGAAAGCGAAACAGGAGAGCAAAGATTTCTTCAAAGTGCTTGACTATTATCTGGAATTGATCCGCCAGCTCCATATTCGTACTTATGAATATCTTGGAGAAATGAAAGCGTCAACGAATCCGCTGGCTTATTGTGAAGGAGGATTCTACGGTGGTAATCTTGGATTGTATGATAAGATTAAACCGCTTTTAAAATCCGCAACAGCATCCTTTGGGATCACAGCGCTGAATGAGCTGCAGCAGCTTCACAACAAGAAATCTCTTGTGAAGGACGGTGCTTTTGCACTTGAGACAATGGAATACATTAACAAGCGCATTAATGAATTTAAAGAAGAAGACGGACATCTGTATGCAATTTACGGCACTCCGGCAGAGAATCTCTGTGGTGTTCAGGTTCAGCAGTTCCGCAAGAAATATGGGATCATTGAAAATGTTTCTGACCGTTCATATGTAAGTAACAGTTTCCACTGTCATGTAACAGAAGAGATTACGCCGATTGAAAAACAGAATCTGGAAGGAAGATTCTGGGATCTTCTCAATGGCGGGAAAATTCAGTATGTAAAATATCCGATCAATTATAATAAAGAGGCGATTAAATCCCTTGTACGCCGTGCAATGGAACTTGGATTTTATGAAGGTGTGAATCTGTCATTGGCTTACTGTGATGACTGTGGTCATGAAGAGCTTTCGATGGATGTATGTCCGGTTTGTGGAAGTTCAAATCTAACAAAAATTGACCGAATGAACGGATATTTATCCTATTCCCGCGTAAAGGGCGATACTCGTCTGAATGACGCGAAAATGGCAGAAATTGCGGAAAGGAAAAGTATGTAATGCGTTATCATAATATCACAAAGGATGATATGTTAAATGGAGACGGACTCCGGGTAGTACTGTGGGTATCCGGATGCGATCATTGCTGTAAAGAATGTCAGAATCCGATCACATGGGATCCGAACAGTGGACTTATTTTTGATGAATCTGCAAAGAAAGAACTTTTTGATGAATTAGAGAAAAGTTATGTCAGTGGAATTACATTTAGCGGCGGAGATCCGCTTCATGCAAACAATATATACGAAATCAAAGAACTGGCAAAAGAAATCCGTACAAAATTTCCGGAGAAAACAATCTGGCTTTATACCGGGTGTACATGGGAAGAGATTAGAACGATGGAAATTGTTAAGTATGTAGATGTAATTGTAGACGGGGAGTTCCAGATTGAGAAGTTTGATGCAAACCTGCATTGGAAGGGAAGTGCGAATCAGCGGGTAATAGATGTTCCTGCAACGCAGAAAGCCGGAACAGTCGTACTGCATGCATAACCAATAGAAGAAGAGGAAAGAACAGACATGAGAAGAATTGCGAGATTTCATAAAGTAAGTAAAGAACGGTTTGAATCCGACTGGACGGATACATTTGGAGAAGCTGTGGAAGGGCAGAAGCCGATTGGTGAAATTTATGACGCAATCCGGCTTCCGAAACGTGCTACGAAAGGCAGCGCGGGATATGATTTTTTTGCGCCGGCTGCTTTCACATTAAAACCGGGCGAGACAGTTAAGATTCCAACAGGGATCCGGGTAGAAATGGAGTATGACTGGGTGCTGAAATGTTATCCGAGGAGCGGACTTGGATTTAAGTATCGTTTACAGTTGAACAACACCGTCGGAATCATTGACAGTGATTATTTTTATTCAGATAATGAAGGGCATATTTTTGCTAAGATTACAAATGATACAAAGGAAGACAAGACGGTCGAGATTCCGGAAGGAACCGGATTTATGCAGGGAATTTTTGTAGAGTATGGTATCACAGTAGATGATGATGCAGACGAGATCCGAAACGGCGGATTCGGAAGTACAACAAAATAAAGAGAATGAAAATGAAAAGAAGCGGGCATGATAAGTAGCAACAGTTCGAGGAGGAGTTCTATGGCGAAGAAAGTTAGCAGACTTATAGAAGAGAACCGGCGCTATTTATCAATGCAGCTTCCAATTGAGGAAAGTTTTGACGTGCTGCAAAGAGATATTGAGATCGGAGGCAGGGCGTCTTCTTTTTATTTTATTGATGGTTTTATGAAAGATGAAGCGATGGTCAAGATTATGGCATCATTTTTTGCAGTGACAGAGAAAAATATGCCTGATTCTGCAAGAGCATTTTCAGAAAAGGTTGTTTCTTATGTGGAAGTAGATATTATAAATGATTTTGATGATATTATACGAAATATTCTTTCAGGAGTCACCTGCCTTTTTATTGACGGATATGAAGAATGTATTGCCATCGACACACGCACCTATCCGGCAAGGGGAGTGGATGAACCTGACAAGGACAAATCTCTCCGGGGATCACGAGATGGTTTTGTAGAAACAATTGTATTTAATACCGCATTAATGAGAAGAAGAATCAGAGATCCGCATCTTGTGATGAAAATGCTGGAAGTAGGGAAAAGCTCCCGTTCTGATGTTGTAGTAAGTTATATGGAAGACAGAGTGGATCAGGAGTTATTGAAAAATCTGCTGAATCGGATTGAATCTCTTGAAATTGATGATCTTCGGATGAATCAGCAGAGTTTAGCAGAAGCATTGTTTAAACGGAAATGGTTTAATCCTTTTCCGAAATTTAAGTTCACTGAACGGCCGGATACAGCGGCAGCCTGTCTTCTGGAAGGGAAAGTTGTGATTCTTGTCGATAACTCGCCTTCTGCAATGATTTTGCCAACATCAATTCTTGATATGATTGAAGAGGCGAATGATTATTATTTTCCAACTTTGACAGGAATTTATCTGAAGATTTCAAGAGCAATTATAACAATTCTGACGGTATTTTTTACGCCGCTGTTCTTGTTGTTTATGCAGAACCCGGAGTGGATTCCCGATATGTTCGCATTTATTCAAGTGCAGGATGAGATCAATATTCCGCTTATTTATCAGATGTTGATGTTGGAACTTGGTATTGATGGATTAAGGCTGGCGGCAATGAATACGCCGAGTATGTTAAGTACGCCGCTCAGTGTGATCGCAGGTATTGTGATGGGAGAGTTTTCAGTAAAATCCGGCTGGTTTAATTCAGAAGTGATGCTTTATATGGCGTTTGTAGCAGTTTCAAATTATACGCAACCTAATTTTGAACTTGGTTATGCGCTTAAGTTTATGCGATTGTTATTGCTCGTACTGACAGCGATGTTCAACGTGGCAGGCTTTGGAATAGGATGTGTGATTATTTTTTGTTCGCTTGCATTTAATAAAACACTGTCAGGGCGCAATTATCTAAATATTAAGTTGAATTAAAAGAAAAACTGTACCAGCTCTTTGTTTTCGTGTATAATGTGCATAGATATATACAGGGAGGAATAACATGAGAGATTTTATCATCGTAACAGATAGTACAGTAGATCTGCCCGAAAGTATGCTGGAGGAGCAGGGAATTCCGGTGCTCCAGTTAAATTATGTATTAGATGGCAAGACTTATGAAGATAGAAAAGGACTTTCCGGAAGAGAGTTTTTTGATAAGCTTCGGGAAGGATCCATGCCTACGACTTCTCAAGTAAATCCGGAACAGGCAAAAGAATTTTTTGAATCATTTGTGAAAGAAGGAAAGGATATTCTTTGTATTGGGTTTAGCTCAGGATTAAGCGGAACGTATAATAGTGAAAGAATTGCAGCAGAAGAGCTGTCAGAAGAATATCCGGATACTAAGATTATCGTAATAGATTCACTCTGTGCAAGCATGGGACAAGGATTGCTTTTAGCAAAAGCGCTGAAGAAACAGCGGGAAGGAATGACATTGGAAGAATTGGCACAGTGGCTGGAAGAGAATAAGCTTCATATTTGTCATAATGTAACAGTGGATGATTTAAATCATTTATATCGCGGAGGTCGAATATCCAAGACGACAGCAGTGCTTGGAACACTCGTCCAGATCAAACCGATTATTCACATGAATGATGAAGGAAAACTTATTGTAATTGGTAAAGAGCGCGGAAGAAAGAAAGCCCTGAATACGATTGTAGATATGATGGGAAAACAGATGGAAGGATATGAGAATGATCTTGTAATGGTAACTCATGGGGACTGTCTGGAGGATGCAGAATATGTAAAGTCACAGATTCAAAAGAAATATGGAATTCAAGATGTTGTAATTAATGGAATCGGTACTGTGATTGGAACACATACAGGACCGGGTGTAGTGGCTGTATTCTGTATGGGTGAGAAGAGATAAATAGATTTTATATGAGAAATTAATGAAATCCGAAGTTACAGTTAGAATTTTGAAAGATGAAATTAACTGTATCTTCGGCTTTTACTGTTTGTACTGAAAAGTATGTCTATTAAAGGGTATAAATTCCAAGTGCGTTCAAGATAGAACTTACTAAAATCAATACCAGAATAATAGGTGCAACCCATTTGATAATGATTGTGAACATTTTTTCTAATTTGAAGCGCCCGTTGGTCGCTTTGATCTCATCGGAAATGACTTTCGGTGAAATCACAAATCCAACAAAAATACATGTAAAGAAGGCAACGATCGGCATCAGGATACTGTTGCTGATGAAGTCCATGATATCAAGAATGGT
>CAUCYJ010000030.1:0-16898 GCA_958446945.1 uncultured Lachnospiraceae bacterium
CCGGTGTAAGGGCATGTTCGATAACAAATTTTCCATCCTGCTCAGAGATAGTGTCTTCCCAGTCAGAACGAATCAATCTGATTTTGGATTCCACTCCGTCACGGTTTAATGTAAGAAGACGGTTAGCAGATGGAATTCTGGCATTGGCAACGGTAAGCGCTAATGGGGAAGTACCTGGAGACCAGAGCGTATAGGAATCACTTCCGTTATTTCCGGCGCATACAACAAAGAGTACTTCAGGATGCTGAAGCGCAAGACTGTTTAACGCCAGGTTTGTTCCGTGGGTAGCGTCTGTTGCAGAACTCCATCCAAGAGACATGCTGATAATTTCACATCCATCATTTACAGCATCACTCATGGCTGCAACAATATCATCAAGCTGACAGCTATTGGCAGAATTGATTGCCTTATAGGAAACGAGAGTTGTTTCAGGGGCAATTCCTTTTGCACTGATACCGGAAGTATTGGCAGCTCTTGCTCCGATTGTTCCGGAAACATGAGTTCCGTGACCGTGATCATCCATTGGATCGTTAGCAGCATTTCCGTTATCGATATAGTTTCTTCCAATAAATTTTCCTTCTAAAAGTTCGTCAGAAGAAGGCTGTTCACCGCTTGGAAGTACTGAAGAAAAGGTGTCTGCAAGATCTGGGTGATGATAATCAATTCCGGTATCGATTACACCTACGGTAATGCCGGCTCCGGTAAACCCAAGTTCTTCGATTCCAAGATATTCGCGGCTGTCAGCCATTCCTTCGATGAAATCATCGCCAACAGAATACGTAGCAGGTGCACCATTTCCGTTAATATCAGGAAGATCATCAGGCATTGTGACATTTTCATAAGTTTCATTTGGATATACTGCAAATACGCAATCTAATGAAGCAATATCTTCAATACAAGATTGTGGGAGTGTGATAGACAAACCATTCATTGCAGCATCGTATTCATACGCTACAGTATAGTTGACTCCCTCCAGAGCAGCATAAAAATCTGTACGGTCCTGTTCTGCAAGAGCAGTAAGAGTTGCGTGATCAGCCGGTGCAGCTTCACCGGATGCAGCAGCAATGGCTTCTACAAGAGAAGCTGGCTGATGGGCAAATTCTACAATGACCGAAATCATTTCGTCTGGATTTTGAAGAGAATACTCATCCTCAAATCCGACAAGACCGTTTGCACGGTTACTTTGGCGTACCATCTGAGCGCTAAGCTGAGTGTCAGCGTCAGCTGGTGGGTTTGCTTCCGGTTCTTCAGCGAATACATTCATAACAGGAGAAGTCAGAATTAAGACTGCTGTTAGAAGTAAGCTGAGAATGGAAGCATGTTTTTTGGGTTTCATACTTTTTCCTCCTTTGATTTATTGCAAAGTAACTGTTATTCATTGTGAAAAATAAACAATTGTAGTGTTTATTATAAACATATAACAGCACTTTGTATAAGTATAGCATTGACTATAATCACGGTCAAGGTAGATATGCATAAAGAATCTGCTAAAAATCAACATAAAAATAGCAATTATTATAAAATAAAACCAGAAAATACTGTCACATATGACAAATATTATCTGGTTTTATTTTTCAAAACTATTGAATTTTGCAGAAGCTTAGAGTTTTATTCCATTAGTGGTTTTACTGTATGTAAATAAATCTTTCTTAATAAGATTGTACATAGAATCACAGAAATGATTTCTGCCAGAGGGAAGGCCCACCAAACTATTTGTAAACCAAAAAGTTTACCGAAAATATATGCAGCAGGAAGGATAATGAAAAGCTGTCTGGCAGCAGACACAATGAGGCTGTAGACACCGTTACCAAGCGCCTGGTAGACCGAACTGCAGATAATGGAATAACCGGCAAATAAGAAGCTGAGACTGATGATCCGAAGCGCCGGAACACCGATTTCCATCATATGATCTGAAGCATCGAACATTGCCATGAGGGTTGCCGGGATCGTCTGGAAAAGAACGAATCCAACGAGCATAATGCCGGTTGCGATGTAGATGCTTAGCCGGATGACATGAGTGATTCTTTTAGGTTCCTTTGCGCCGTAGTTGTAAGCGATAATTGGGATCAGACCATTATTTAGCCCGAAGATTGGCATGAATACGAAACTTTGCAATTTAAAGTAAACACCAAACACGGCTGCTGCGGTAGAAGAAAACATTAAAAGAATGTTGTTCATTCCGAATGTCATAAAAGATCCAATGGATTGCATAATAATAGAAGGCACACCGATTTCATAGATTGCTTTAATTGTCTTTCCACATGGGCGGAAATGCCGCATATTAATATTGATTTCCGTGTTTTTCTTACAGTTCAAATAAAGTGATAGAGAAACAGCGACTATTTGACCAATAATAGTTGCAATAGCAGCTCCGGCTACTTCCAGACGTGGAAGACCGAAAAGCCCGAAGATGAGGATTGGATCTAAAATGATATTGATAATAGCTCCAAGCCCTTGAGTTATCATATTGTAGAATGTTTTTCCGGTAGACTGCATAAGGCGTTCACCGGTAATCTGCATGAAAATAGCAATTGCAAAAAATGTTACAATCTGCATATACTGGGTGCCGTAGCTGATGATATCAGGATCGGATGTCTGAGCACGGAAGAAGACACCAGCTCCGGAAACGCCGACAATCGTGAATATAAGACCAGTAATAATAGAAATAAAGATGCCATTTCTGGCAACATCATTGGCGCTGTCAAAGCGATGTTCACCAAGATATCTGGATAGTAACGCATTGATTCCGACTCCGGTTCCGACAGCAATTGCAATCATCAAGTTCTGAACAGGAAAGGCAAGTGATACTGCTGTAAGGGCGGCTTCATTTAATTTTGCAACGAAAATACTGTCCACAACATTATATAATGCCTGAACGAGCATAGATAAAATCATTGGAAGAGACATGGTGATCAATAGCTTTGGAATTGGCATAACACCCATTTTGTTTTGTTGTTTTTGTTCTGGCATGATTTTCCTCCTTTCAAAATACCAATTTATTATAATAGCATAATTATAATAAAATAAGCAACTATTTTGATAAAAATTTAGCAAATTTTAGCATTATATTATGAAGGAATTGTGTTTAAAAGTTTGCAGAATATTTCATAAAGAAGAAGAGGAATACATAACATATAGAGATATGGCGTCCGGAGTAGTAGAAATGAAAGAAAAGAAAAATGTGTACGTCAAAAGAAAGATATTAATAGTAGGAAAGTTAATGTTCCTTTTGTTTTGTTTTCTTTTTCCGCATATTGAACAGAAGGACACGGGTAAAGAGGATAAGGACGAAGTAAAAATGGTTTCAACCTGCCTTGAGTGGGATCTGATGAAAACAGAAAAGATGGATGAGAATGAAATTCTGGGAGAAAAACCCAAAATTGCAATTACGTTTGATGATGGTCCGCATCCAAGGCATACGGAACAGCTTCTCGATGGATTGAAAGAGAGAGAGGTGAAAGCTGCATTTTTTTTAATTGGGGAAAATGCAGCGGCTTATCCGGAAATTGTCAAAAGAGAATACGAGGAAGGGCATCTGATCGGAAATCATACATTTCATCATGTGGATCTTGAAAAAATTCCGGAAGAGACTGCCATGAAGGAAATTGCTATGACGAATGAGGCAATTTCAAGGGTAACAGGAGAAGTTCCACAATTCATACGTCCTCCGTTTGGAATTCGAAAAAAAGATTTGGAGGAAAAATTGAATGAGATTCCTGTTTTATGGAATATTGATCCCTTGGATTGGACTACAAAAAATGTAGATGAAATTGTCAATAAAGTAGTGACGAAGGCAAAGGATGGTGCTATCATTTTATTGCATGATTGCTATCAAAGTTCTGTGGAAGCTGCGTTTCAGATCATCGATCATTTGCAGGCAGAAGGATTTGACTTTGTGCTTCCGGATCAATTCATTTTTGAATAGCAAAATAGAAAGATAAATGGAGAGACATATGATAAATGAATTTTCCAGAGCAGAATTGTTGCTCGGACAAGAAGGAATGAGACGCCTGAAAGAAGCTGCGGTAATTGTATTTGGTGTTGGAGGAGTAGGCTCTCATTGTATTGAAGCTTTGGCAAGAGGTGGAGTCGGAACGCTGATTCTTGTAGATAATGACAGGGTTTCGCTGACAAATATTAATCGTCAGTCCATTGCATATCATAGCACTGTTGGAAAATATAAGACAGAAGTTATGAAAGAGAGAATTAAAGACATTTCTCCAGAAACGGAAGTGTTTACGCATGAATTGTTTGTGCTTCCGGAAAATCTGGAACAGGTATTTGACCGACCGGTAGATTATATCATTGATGCGATTGATACGGTCACGGCAAAGCTGGCATTGGCAGAATTTGCACAAGCTCGTAACATTAAGATCATCAGCAGTATGGGAACTGGAAATAAAGTGCATCCGGAACTTTTTGAAATTACTGATATCAGCAAGACAAGTGTTTGTCCTCTCTGCAAAGTAATGAGAAGAGAACTAAAAACCAGAGGAATTCGACATTTGCAAGTTGTATATTCAAAAGAAGCGCCAATTAACATACAGGGTAAGAGTACCGGAGAAAATGCCGGAATGAGAAGGGCTTTGCCGGGGAGTGTTTCATTTGTGCCGCCAGTTGCAGGACTTCTTCTGGCAGGAGAGGTAATTAGACGGCTGGCAGGAATAGAAGAGGGATAAAGATGGATTTATTTGATTATGTAAGAGAAAATACAAAGGAAAAGGAATCGCCGCTTGCATCGCGGCTTCGTCCAACAACACTCGAAGAAGTAGTAGGACAACAACATATTATCGGGAAGGGAAAACTGCTTTATCGGGCAATTAAGGCAGATAAATTGAGCTCTATTATTTTTTATGGGCCTCCGGGGACAGGAAAGACAACCCTTGCAAAAGTAATTGCCAATACGACAAGTGCAGAATTTAAACAGATCAATGCAACTGTGGCAGGAAAGAAAGATATGGAGGAGGTCGTAAAAGCGGCGCAGAGTATTCGGGGAATGTATCAGCGCAAGACCATTCTGTTTGTAGATGAGATTCATCGTTTTAATAAAGGTCAGCAGGATTATTTGCTTCCCTTTGTAGAAGATGGAACGATTATTTTGATTGGTGCAACGACGGAGAATCCTTATTTTGAAGTAAACAGTGCGTTAATCTCCCGATCAAATATTTTCGAACTTCACGCACTTTCTGGAGAAGATATTAAAAAGCTGATCCACCGCGCTGTATATGATAAGGAAAAAGGCATGGGAAGTTACCGAGCGGAGATTGATGAAGAGGCAGAGGAATTTCTGGCAGATATTGTAGGTGGGGATGCTCGTATGGCTTTAAATGCAGTCGAGCTTGCGGTACTAACGACGGATAGAAGCAGTGATGATAAGATTCATATTACATTGGAAGTTTTAGCTGAGTGTGTGCAAAGAAGAGTTGTGCGTTACGATAAAAATGGAGACAACCATTATGATACAGTATCTGCATTTATCAAAAGTATGAGAGGCTCTGATCCGGATGCGGCTGTGTTCTATCTGGCGAAGATGCTTTATGCAGGCGAAGATGTGAAGTTTATAGCGAGAAGGATCATGATCTGTGCATCGGAAGATGTGGGTAATGCAGATCCAATGGCGCTGACAGTGGCAATATCAGCTGCACAGGCAGTAGAGCGAATTGGAATGCCGGAATCACAGATTATTTTGTCTCAGGCGGCGAGTTATGTGGCATGTGCTCCGAAGAGCAATGCAGCGGTGAATGCCATTGCGGCGGCAATGGATTGCGTAAAACAGCATAAAACAACTGTTCCGGCGCATCTGCAGGATGCACATTATCGGGGACATGAGAATCTGGGACATGGAATTGGTTACAAATATGCACACGATTATCCAAATCACTATGTAGAACAGCAGTATCTGCCGGATGAAGTGAAGGGAGAACACTTTTATATTCCGGGCGAACTAGGATATGAGAAAGTGATTCGTGACAGATTTCGTCAGATTGGTGTCAGAGGATATGAGGAGGAAGAAAAAAAATAAAATTAGCACTCGCCTCTTGACATTGCTAACAACAAGTGTTATATTTCGAATAGAACAAGAAAACAAGTAAGTTCTGACAGAAGGAGGGACTGATTATGAATATTAATAAATTTACGCAGAATTCACTTCAAGCTGTACAAGGATGCGAGAAGGTTGCATATGAATACGGCAATCAGGAAGTGGAGCAAGAGCATCTGCTCTATTCGTTGGTAACACAGGAAGATGGACTGATTCCTAAATTAATTGAGAAAATGGGAATTCAGGAGTCACTATTTTGTAATCGGGTTGAAGAAGGCCTGCGAAAGCGCACAAAAGTGCAGGGAGGACAAATTTTTATTGGGCAGGATTTGAATAAAGCTCTAATTCATGCAGAAGATGAAGCAAAACAGATGGGCGACGAATATGTGTCTGTGGAACATTTGTTTTTGTCACTGCTGAAATATCCGAACCGGGAATTAAAAGCAATTTTTAAGGAGTTTGGAATTACCAGGGAGGTCTTTCTTCAAGCGCTTTCAACTGTGAGAGGAAATCAAAAAGTGACGAGCGACAATCCGGAGGCAACGTATGATTCTCTTGCAAAATATGGTACGGATCTTGTGGAACGTGCCAGAGAACAGAAATTGGATCCGGTAATCGGACGTGACGCGGAGATTCGCAATGTAATCCGGATTCTTTCCCGGAAGACAAAGAACAATCCAGTGCTTATTGGAGAACCTGGTGTTGGTAAAACAGCAGCAGTAGAAGGTCTGGCACAAAGAATTGTGAGAGGCGATGTGCCGGAAGGACTGAAAGATAAAAAGGTATTTGCACTTGATATGGGAGCGCTTGTGGCAGGAGCGAAGTATCGCGGAGAATTTGAAGAGCGTCTGAAAGCAGTTCTGGAAGAGGTGAAGAACAGTAACGGTAATATTATTCTTTTCATCGATGAGCTTCACACGATTGTAGGAGCAGGTAAAACAGAAGGTGCGATGGATGCGGGAAATATGCTGAAACCGATGCTTGCCAGAGGGGAATTACATTGTATTGGCGCAACGACACTGGATGAGTATCGAAAGTATATTGAGAAAGATGCTGCGCTGGAGAGAAGATTTCAGCCGGTTATGGTAGATGAGCCAAGTGTGGAAGATGCTATTTCGATTTTGCGTGGACTAAAGGAACGCTATGAGGTATTCCATGGAGTGAAGATTACAGATGGCGCACTTGTGGCAGCAGCAACTTTGTCGAACCGTTATATTTCCGATCGTTTTCTACCGGATAAGGCAATCGATCTTGTGGATGAGGCATGTGCTCTCATTAAGACAGAGTTGGATTCTATGCCGACAGAGCTGGATGAGCAGCGAAGAAGAATTATGCAGCTTGAGATTGAAGAGGCAGCATTGAAGAAGGAAGAAGATCGCCTGAGTCGGGAGCGGCTGGAACATCTGCAGCAGGAACTTGCAGAGATGCGGGAGGATTTTGCGAAAAAGAAAGCACAGTGGGATAATGAGAAGACTAGTGTTGAACGTGTCCAGAAAATCCGTGAAGAAATTGAGCAGGTAAATAATGAGATTCAGAAAGCCCAGAGATCTTATGATCTGGAGAAGGCAGCAGAACTTCAATACGGAAGGCTTCCGCAGCTGCAGAAACAACTTGAGGAAGAAGAACAGCGAATAAAAGAGAAAGATTTGTCGTTGGTGCATGAAAGCGTAACTGATGAAGAAATTGCAAGAATCATTTCCAGATGGACAGGGATTCCGGTTGCCAAACTAAATGAGAGCGAGCGGAGTAAGACGCTTCATCTGGATCAGGAACTCCATAAACGTGTCATTGGACAGGAAGAAGGAGTGACCAAAGTAACAGAGGCTATTATCCGTTCAAAAGCAGGTATCAAAGATCCGACAAAACCAATTGGTTCGTTCTTATTCTTAGGCCCAACGGGTGTAGGAAAGACAGAGCTTGCAAAGGCGCTCGCAGAAAGTCTTTTCGATGATGAGAGCAGTATGGTGCGTATTGACATGAGTGAATATATGGAGAAATACTCCGTTTCCCGTCTGATCGGAGCGCCTCCGGGATATGTAGGATATGATGAAGGCGGCCAGCTGACAGAAGCAGTTCGGAGGAAACCGTATTCGGTGGTACTGTTTGATGAGGTGGAGAAAGCTCATCCGGACGTATTTAATGTACTGCTTCAAGTATTGGATGACGGACGGATTACAGATTCACAGGGACATACAGTTGATTTTAAAAATACAATCCTGATTATGACATCAAATATTGGTTCTTCTTATTTGCTAGAAGGAATTGAGGAGAATGGAGAAATCAAAGAAGAAAGTCAGGAACTTGTGATGCATGAGCTGAGATCTCATTTCCGACCGGAGTTTTTGAACCGTATGGACGAGATTATCATGTTCAAGCCTCTGAGCAAAAATAATATTGAATCCATTATTGATCTTCTTATAGAGGATTTAAATCATCGTTTGGAAGATAAGGAGCTTCGGATTGAATTGACACCGGAGGCAAAAGCTTTTGTAGCAGATGGGGGATATGAACCGATGTACGGTGCGAGACCGTTGAAACGTTTCCTGCAAAAACATGTGGAAACGCTGGCAGCAAAACTGATTTTGGAAGGAAATGTGGGACGTCAGGATACGATCCTTCTCGATGTAGTTGACGGTGCTCTGCAGGCAAGAGTGAAAGAAGGTCTTCGTCGGTAAAAGCGGAAGCGAATAAAGAAGTAAAGAAACAAAAAAATTAAAGAAATAAAGAAGCAAAAGGGAAGAAACAGGCATGATTTGTCTGGTCTTCCCTTTTATAATCGTTATGGTTTTATCGGTTTCATACAGGTGACGCCAACCGTACCAGGACCTGTATGGCAAGCAATGCTCAAAGGGAGAACGAAATTCTCCACATGTTTTTCTGGGAAAGCATCCTGTACAATTTGATTCCAGATAGCTCCTTTTTCTGGTGAACCGGAATAAGCTGTCTGGATGAGAACATCTTCTTCTCGAAATTCTTCGGCAAGATCATTTCGAATGGCTTCCAACATAGTGTGATAAGCTTTTTTCTGACCGCGTACTTTCCGGAAAGCATCCAGACGCTCACCTTTAATCTGAAGTACCGGAAGAATGTTTAATGCGCTTCCAAGTGCAGCTGCCGCAGGAGTAATCCGTCCGCCTTTTTTCAGATAAGAAAGTGTTTCTACCGTGAGATAGATATTAGCATCAAGAGCTGTTTCCTCCAGACGATTTTTAATTTGTTCTGCAGTGTAACCGGCATCTCGAAGTGTAAGGGCGTCTAGGACAGATTGCCGCTGCGTGGCAGAAATCCGTTTGTTATCTGCGACAAAAACCTTTCCTTCGTAGTCTGCGGCGAGCATCTGTGCGGTGGCACAGGAACCGCTTAGACCACTGGACATAGGAATGTAAATGATGGTGTCATGTGATGATAATGTATATTCCCAGAGTTCCGTAAGATTTGCAGGAGAAGGCTGAGAAGTAGAAATAGCCTTTCCAGCATCCTGTGCCTCGTAGAAAGATTTCTGGGATAATGTTTTCCCTTCCAGAAAAAGTTCGTCTTGAATAAAAAATGGCATCGGAAGGAGAAAAACTCCAAGTTGTGCTGCTTCTTCCTGTGTGATACCGCTGTTTGTATCGGTAATGATTGCGATTCTAGATAATTCTGTCTGATTCATAAAACACTCCTAGTAATAAAATAAGAAGGATCTTATTTTGATAAAATGAAATTAGAACAGTGTTACAAATTGAGATTATACTCTACACGGTCATTGATTGTCAACAGAAATCCGTGTATAATAACGTTAGAAATTATGGAATCGATAGTAGAGGAGATGATTAAGTGGCAAGAGGAACTTATAAATGTGCAAAAGAAACAAAAAAACGTCTTCTTGAGACTGTGATTGAACTTATAAAAGAAAAGGGATATGCAAATGTATCGGTAAGAGACATTTGCAGAACAGCAGAAGTATCCAGCGGCTCATTCTATCATCATTATCCATCAAAGGAAGCACTTGTTTTAGATGCGTATTATCACATTGATCAATATGTAACGAAAGAATTTATTGAAAAATGTGAGAAACAACCTCCGAGAGACAGTATCCGAAGTTTGCTTGGATTATATTTGAAGTTGATTGATGAAGAAATAGGGCTTCTTGTGAAAGAATATTATCGAGTTATGCTGGAAGGAATGAATATTTCTGCATTGGATCCACATCGGCCTTATTATCAGGCGCTTTGTGCACAGGCAGAAAGAGGAATTACGGACGGAAGTTTTCGTAGAGAGTGTGAGGCGAAAGAGATTGCAGAATATTTTATGCGTTTTTTACGGTCAGAGATTTTTGATTGGGCAATTCACGGAGGGGATTATAATCTAGTGGCACAGTTTTTAAAAGATTATGAATTGGCGCTTTGGGGCATTGTGGCAAGCAAGGAGAGATAGCATGTCTGAAATTATTTTTCATATTGATGTTAATTCAGCATATTTGAGTTGGACAGCGGTAGAGCAGATAAAGCGGGGAGCACAATGTGATATCCGTACAGTTCCGTCCATCATTGGAGGAGATCAGAAATCCAGGCACGGTGTTGTGTTGGCCAAATCTATTCCGGCGAAGCGTTATGGGATCCATACGGGTGAACCGGTTGTGAATGCACTTCATAAATGTCCACAGCTATTAATGTTTCCACCGGATCATAAGATGTATGCAATTTACAGTAAAAATCTTATGGATTTTTTAAAGAGCTATACGCCGGATTTGGAGCAGGTAAGTGTAGATGAGTGTTATCTTGATTTTACCGGGATTGCACATCGCTTCCAGTCACCGGTGGCAGCAGCGATTGAGATCAAGGATTGTATTTATGAGCAATTTGGTTTCACTGTGAATATAGGTATTTCATCGGTAAAGCTTTTGGCTAAAATGGCGTCTGATTTTCAGAAACCTAACCGGGTACATACGCTATTTCCGGAAGAAATAAAAGAAAAAATGTGGCCGCTTCCAATCCGGGAATTATATATGGCGGGAAAATCAAGTGTGGATGTACTTGAAAAACTGGAAATTCGTACGATTGGAGAATTGGCGCAGGCAGATCCGGAGTTGCTTCAGATTCATTTGAAGAGTCATGGAAAGCTTTTATGGGAATTTGCGAATGGCATTGATCTGACTCCAGTGCAGACAAAGCGGGCGGAAGCAAAAGGAATTGGAAATTCGACAACGCTTTCGAAAGATATTTTGGACGGAGAAGAAGCAAGAAAAGTATTGCTTTCGCTATCAGAAAGTGTCGGAAATCGTTTGCGCCAGGCAAAACAAAAAGCAGGAATGATAAGTGTTGAAATAAAATACTATGATTTTAGAAGCGTTTCTCATCAAAAACAACTTTCAAGAGAAACAAATGCAGATACGGTAATTTATCAGGCAGCTTGTGAGCTTTTTGAAGAGCTCTGGAGTAAAGAACCGATCCGTCTTCTTGGGGTACGGACTTCCAAGCTGGCAGATGAAGGAGAACCGGAGCAGCTTTCAATTTTCGATATCCAGTACGATAAACCAGAAGATGAGAAACATAGAAAGCTCGACAAAGCGTTGGATGAAATCCGAAAACGCTTTGGCGAGCAGGCAGTCGTGCGTGGAACTTTTTTAGATTCAGAGATGAAAAAACCAAATTCCGGACAAAAGCAGTCTGAGGATTAGGAGAAGGTTTCCCGGAAAAATTGAATCAACAGATCATTTTGTTCAGGCATCTGCAGGCAGAACCGGATATGATTGTTGGAGAGACATGGAAAGGAACTGCAATTTCGGAGCATTATATTACGGTGGATTGCCAGTTCGAACACATCTTCTGAAGAAATAGAAGGATCCAGAATGCGCAGTAATACAAAATTAGATGACATCGGATAAACATGAAGTCCACGAATCTCTTTCAGAAGATGAAGAACACGTCTGCGTTCATTTGCAATGAATGTTTGTGTCTGTTTGATAAAGGTCTGGTCTTCAAATAATGCACTGCCGCATACGGCGGCAATAGAGTGCACATTCCATGGATTGAGAGACTGGCAGATATATGTCAGTAGTTCTTCGTTGGAAGTTACACCATATCCGAGACGAAGACCTGGTGCAGAGAAAAACTTAGAAACACCTCTGATTACAAATAAGTTTACAAATTCATAGGTCAACTGTATTGAGTTGACTTTTTCTATATTTTCAGTAAATTCTATATATGTTTCATCAATCAGTACCATGATATTGTGATGCTGGCAGTGAGTAAGTATGCTGCGAAGCTGCTCCTGTGTCCATAGAGTTCCGGTAGGATTGTTCGGATTACACAAGATGAGCAGATCGAAGTCATCTGTTAGTGTGCGAATCAATGCGGAAGGATTTGGACGAAAATCATCTTCCTGAGATAAATAGAAAGAATAAATTTCTCCATGATGAAGCCGAATCTCACGTTCGTATTCAGAATACGTTGGTTGAACCAACAATGCTTTTTTTGGATGGATGCCCTGGATTAAGAGTGAAATTAATTCAGTTGCACCGCTTCCGATTAGAAGGTGTTCAGGGACAGTATGAGAATATGAGGAGATAGATTGTTTAAGTTCAGTATAATTTCGATCAGGATAACTGCAGACACAGGTAATATGTTGTGCTACAGATGTCTGAAATGCATCGGAAAGACCAAGAGGATTTACATTGGAGCTGTAATTAATGATATCATTCTGGGAAATATGATAATAGGCAGCAATTGTTTCCAGGTCGCTTCCGTGAAATTGGGGTTGATTTGACTGCATGGAAAGTCCTCCTTTGATAAATAATTAAAATAGTTTCTCTTTATATTATAATATGTTTTTTCAGAAGGGGAAAGGGTGGAATTTATTTGACGCGGCATATAAATCAGTGGTATCTTAATAGAGTGCAGAAAGGTCTTTGATCCGCTTGAGGATTCGAGAATTTCTGAGTATAAAATTTGAGGAAAAAGAGGCTGATCGTATATGAAATTAAGCAGATTATTAGAGCGTATAGAATATTCTGTCGTGCAGGGAAGCGACAGCATTGAAATTACTGAGTTGACGAATGATTCGAGAAAGGTCGTGCCGGGGTCGGTCTTTGTCTGTATCAGTGGTGCAGTTGTGGATAGTCATGATTTTATTCCGGAGGTAACAGAGAAAGGGGCGATAGTTCTGATCGTAGAGAAGGATGTGACTGCTCCGCCGGAAGTAACTGTTATTCGGGTAGATGATACGAGATATGCACTGGCGCTGGCATCAGCAGCTTACTTTGGATATCCGGCAGAACAGCTGCGCGTCATTGGAATTACCGGAACAAAGGGAAAGACAACGACAACGTATATGGTGAAATCTATTTTGGAACAAGTCGGTCATAAAGTGGGACTGATCGGAACGATTGAGGCGATTATCGGAGATAAAGTGATTCCTGCAAAGAATACAACACCGGAATCTTTTACGATTCATCAATACTTTCGGGAAATGGTCGAAGCAGGATGCGACAGTGTTGTGATGGAGGTATCTTCACAGGGACTGATGCTCCACCGTACTGCCGGAATTCTATTTGAGATCGGTATTTTTACAAATCTTGGGGAAGATCACATTGGACCGAATGAACATAAAGATTTTGAGGACTATAAAAGATGTAAAGGGCTTTTATTCAAGCAGTGCAGGCTAGGAATTGCTAATGCGGATGATCCGTATTTTAAAGATGTTTTCCGGGATGCCACATGTAAGATTGAAACCTTTGGCTTTAGCGAAGAAGCAGATCTTCGGGCAGAACAGACAAAATTGGTTCATAAGCCGGGGTATCTTGGAATTGCTTATCATGCAGCGGGAACGATGGATTTTGATGTGGAGATTGATATTCCGGGGAAATTCAATGTGTACAATTCTTTAACAGCCATCGCTGTCTGCAGGCATTTTAATGTACCGGCACATGTAATCCAGAAAGCGCTTAAGTATGCCAAAGTCAAAGGACGCACAGAGATGATTAAAGTATCAGATGAATTTACACTGATGCTTGATTATGCTCATAATGCTATGAGTCTTGAGAGTCTTTTGGTAACCTTGAAGGAGTATAATCCCAAACGTCTTGTCTGCGTATTTGGATGCGGTGGAAACCGTTCTAAGACACGGCGCTATGAAATGGGAGAGGTATCCGGCCGACTTGCAGATCTGACGATTATTACATCAGATAATCCGAGATTTGAAGAGCCGCAGGCAATTATCGATGATATTAAAATCGGAATCGAAAAGACAGATGGAATTTATGTGGAAATTTGTGACCGGAAAGAAGCGATACGTTATGCGATCCGTCACGGACAGCCGGGAGATATTATTATTCTGGCAGGAAAAGGACATGAAGATTATCAGGAAATCCGAGGAGTAAAATATCCAATGGATGAAAGAGTTCTGATTGCTGAGATTTTAAAAGAAGAGGAGAGTGATTCATGTACGCCCGAATTATAGTGGACATTACGCATGAAAAGCTGGACAGAGTATTTGAATACAGCATCCCTTCCGATTTGGAAGGGATGCTTAAAGTCGGTACAGAGGTTCTTGTGCCTTTTGGGCGGGGCAACAAGGAGACGAGAGGATATATCGTTGGATTTTCAAAGATTTGTGAATTTGATCCGGAGAAGGTAAAATCAATATCCGGAATTTGTGAAGACGGCATAGATATTACTGCGCGTCTGGTGGCGCTTGCGGCCTGGATGAAAGAGCATTACGGAGGAACGATGATTCAGGCGCTGAAGACAGTGCTTCCAATTAAAAAGAAAGAACGTGTGAAAGAAAAATGCTATGTCAGGAGAATGGTTTCAAAAGAAGAAGGAGAACGGTATCTGGAACAGTTTTTGGGGCAGCATCAGCAGGCGAGAGCACGGCTGATGGCGGCGCTTCTGGATGATGAAGTTATTGCATATGAATTGCTGAAGCGCAAGTTGAATATTACAAAGACTGTAGTTGATGCTCTAAAAGAGAGAGGGCTTCTGACAATTGAGACAGAACAGGAATTTCGTAATCCAATCCGGGCAATAGCTCTGGAACAGAAGGGTATTCCATTAATTTATACTGAAGAACAACAAAATGCAATTCATTGTTTTTGCAGAGATTATGAAGCAGGAATTAAGGGAACTTATCTAGTACACGGGGTTACCGGAAGCGGAAAAACAGAAGTTTATATCGAGATGATCCGTAAGGTTGTGGAAGACGGAAGGCAGGCGATCGTGCTGATTCCGGAGATTGGTTTGACTTATCAAACAGTTATGCGGTTTTATCGAAAGTTTGGGGAGCGAGTATCAATTCTGAATTCCAGAATGTCGGCAGGAGAGCGGTTTGATCAAATGGAACGTGCCAAAAAAGGTGAATTGGATGTGATGATCGGACCGCGATCAGCACTATTTACGCCATTTTCTGCATTGGGACTGATTGTGATTGATGAGGAGCATGAAGGAACTTATAAGAGTGAACAAACGCCGCGTTACCACGCAAGAGAAACTGCAGAAGCGCGGGCTGCACTTGAGGGAGCCAGTGTTGTGCTTGGCTCTGCCACTCCATCGCTGGAATCTTATTACCGAGCAGAAAAGGGAGAATATAAGCTTCTGACTTTGCAGAACAGAGCAACCAGGCAAAAACTTCCGGAGGCAGAAATTGTAGATCTCAGAGAGGAACTAAGAAAAGGAAACAGATCAATTTTAAGTGAGCGGCTACATGAATTAATGGAAGACAGGCTTCGTAGAGGGGAGCAGATTATACTTTTTCTGAATCGGAGAGGATATGCGGGGTTCCTGGCTTGCAGGTCCTGTGGATATGTAGTAAAATGTCCTCATTGTGATGTTTCCCTTTCCTCGCATAGAAATGGAAAACTGGTCTGTCATTATTGTGGCTATGAAACACCGATGATTCATGTCTGTCCGGAATGTGGATCAGAGCATATTGGTGCTTTTCGCGCAGGGACGCAGCAGATTGAAGAACTTGTGAAACGGGAATTTCCAGAAGCGCAGGTACTGCGGATGGATATGGATACAACAAAAACAAAAGATGGGCATGAAAAAGTTTTATCTGCATTTGCCAATGAGGAAGCAGATATTCTAATTGGCACTCAAATGATTGTAAAAGGGCATGATTTTCCGAAAGTAACGCTTGTGGGAATTCTGGCGGCAGATATGTCGCTTTACACCGATGATTACCGCGCAGGGGAGCGTACGTTCCAGCTTCTTGTACAGGCAGCAGGCCGGGCAGGGCGGGGAGAACTGGCAGGAAATGTCGTGATTCAGACATATAGTCCGGAGCATTACAGTATTGTAGATGCAGCAAAGCAGGATTATGAACAATTCTATAAGGAAGAGATGAAATATCGGAGTTTGATGGGGTATCCGCCGGCAGAGCAATTGATGGCAGTGTTGTTATCATCGGAAGATGAATTACTTCTGGAACGGGGATGCCGCTATCTGAAAGAGTATATGCAGATGCTTTTGAAAAAACAAAAGAAAGAAGAGATACGTATGGAGCTTATTGGACCGGCGAGCCCTTATGTCGGTAAAGTAAATGATGTGTATCGGCGGATCATTTATATAAAAAGTGAGACGGAAGCTGCGCTGATTGAAGTAAAAGATCAGACAGAAGCATATATTGAAATCAATGAGGGATACCGAAAAATCAGGATTCAGTTTGATTTAAATCCAATGGGAGTTTTTTAGCTGATGACAGCATAGGAAATATGTTTGTAATATAAATAGTCATAGAAACAATAGACAGGGAGGAATTGGATATGGCAATTAGAAAAATTCGTGAAATCGGAGACGAGGTATTAACAAAAGTTTGTAAACCGGTAGACAAGATGACACTGCGTACAAAGATTCTGATCGACGATATGTTAGATACAATG
>CAUCYJ010000031.1:0-16776 GCA_958446945.1 uncultured Lachnospiraceae bacterium
ATTAATTTGTAATTTCCGGCATAATGAAAGATGGCGTCGGGAACGAAAGTCAGCAATCATCGACAGTTCTTGTTTCAAAGAAATGTTATGACAGCAGAGTTTCTGACGGAGAAGAAAGATATACAGCATATTTCACTTTTAATGAAAGCATAAAAGGCGATTATGATGAGATAAAGGCACTGATTAAAGATCTTGCAGATAAGCTTGGAGTAGATGAAAAAGCAATATCAGAGAATGGAAATCTCATTGTAACAAAATATTCACCAACTGCAGAAGTTTTGATTCCATGCATTTTTATCTGTCTGATTGTAGTTATTTTTGCAGCAGTTGTTATTTACAACATATTCCAAATCGGAATTGCACGAAAAATACAGGAGTATGGAAAAATCAAAGCAATTGGTGCAACAAAGAAGCAGATGAAAAAAATAATCGTAACAGAAGGAATGCTTCTTTCAATATTTGCAATACCAATTGGTCTTGTAGTTGGGTATTTTGCAACATCACTTTTATTTAAGACTGCAATGGATTTTGCCAGAGATAGTAATAAATATTTGGCGATTAAAGATGTTTCATTATTTTCTCTGCCTGTTATTATAATTTCAGCGCTGATATCACTTATTACCGTAAGACTTGCGTTAATCAGAGCGGTCAAAACGGTTACAACAATTACGCCTGTCAGTGCGTTTTCATACGAAGAGTCTGCAGTAGGCAAAAAAGGTTACAGAAAAGGTCATAAGGCATTAAGTATCATGGGACTGATTAAATCAGATCTTGCTACTAATAAAAAGAGAAATGTTATAACCATATTTGTTATGGGGCTTTCATGTATCTTGTTTGTTATAATATCAAGCCTTATAAGCAGTATTGATCCGGGATATGATGCCAGAAATAATGTGGAGTATGGCGATTATCAGATAGAGCTAAACTATGATAATTCAGATCAGGTTTACACAGAAAACAATCTTGATGAGATTATAAAGCGCAATCCGATTACCGATAAAGTAATAGAAGAGTTTGAAGCAATCGATAGTGTAGAAAAAACAAAGACAAGAAGATATCTTACTTTTGCTGAAGATGGAATAAAACGAGATGTTGCAATATTCGATCGAGAAAGCTTTGAAAATGAACTTGAAAAATCAGGAGTAGTCGGAGATTTTACTTATGATTCCGTCAGCAAAGCCAATGGATATGTCTATACATTTTCTCATTTTATGGAGGAATCAGGACAAAAAATCGGAGATAAACTTGATGTAACATTAAATAGTGATGAATCAAGTGCTAAGTATAGTGGAAAAGCTATGGGTTCTTTCGGAAGTGTATCGGCAGATTATGTTATAACAGAAGATACTGCTAAAAAGCTTGGCCTGTATGATAAGAGTTATGCATATCTTTGGATTTGGTGTGATGATGATACGAAAACAGCTGTTGAAAGTAAAATAGAGCAGCTTTATGAAAATGATGAACATGTTTACTGGGAGAGTTATGATGAAGTATACGAGCTTGCCGAAAAACAGACGCTTCTTGTTAAGGTGATGGCATATACGTTTCTTGGATTGATTGGAACAATATGTTTTCTTAATATGGCAAATACGATGATTATGAATGTAATCACACGAAAGAAAGAGTTCGGTATACTTCAAGCGGTTGGAATGAGTAACAGGCAGCTAGGGAAAATGCTTCAGCTTGAGGGTATCTTCTTCACCGTAGGTTCAATTTTAATCTCTTTGATTATAGGACTTCCGGCAGGATATGGTGCATTTTTATACTCAAAGGAAGAAGGGGTCTTTGGGATCAGTACATATCACTTCCCGATAGCTGAAGTTTTGATTATGATTTTAGTACTATTAATTATGCAGATGATATTGTCCTTTATATTAAGTAAAAATGTGAAGAAGGAATCAATTATTGATAGAATAAGATATTAAATATTGTATACCTTCCGATTTTAAATGGAAGCAAATCCGAGGGGAGCGCCGTGCAACGTACTAGCGATGCTCTCCAGGTTGGGGAAGAAAACCGCGTTTATCGGGAAGGTGGGCGACGATATGTTTGGTCATCAATTGGAAAATGCATTAAAAGAAAGGGGAATCGAGACGACAGGTTTGAGATTGGCTCTCTTTCAATGATTTTGGAAACGTGCAGGAAAGCAACAATCAGGGCAATTGAACTTGCGAAGGAAAGCGGTGCTGTCATTTCTTTTGATCCCAATTTTACTTCAAAAAAATATAGTCGTGTTATTAGGTGTTTTGCTGAACAGCAGGGGCTTTCGCTGGATGCGACTTTAGATTTTTTTATCACTCTGAGGTCTATCAGCTGATCCGTGACGGTGTTTCGGATATGCACTGCATGAGCGATGTATATTTGGTAGAGGAATTGAGAATGGAATATCAGGAAAAGCATAAAAAAGCTATGTAATGTGTGGCAAATGGAATTGGAAGAAATATGGTTCTGCACCATCTTATTGTACATATTTCTTTACCCTAGATTATTACAGTGATACGGAAGTGGATGAAATGTCTGCTTCCTTTTTTTATATATAACTATAAGAGCATAATCTTTCACCGGTTGTCTTCCACAGTTTGAGACATCGTAGAGTGACTTATAAATTAAAACTGAACGGCGGAGACATTAAAGCAGAAATACTTGGGATTTACGGACAAAATGGAATCAGAACAAATAAGATTGGATGAAATCCTGGAAGATTTCCCAGTGATGTAAGAAATATAAACTTGGATAAAAGAGGTTAAGTTTTAAAACAAATTTATGAAAATTTAAACATGGTGGATGGAAAATACAAAAGTATTTTGCAAAATTATTTTATATTATCAGAAAATTACTGGGGGGGGGTATAGCAAAAAGCAGTTAATTTAACAAAATGTTCAATAAAACTAGACAATTGCAAATAAAAATGCTAATCTTATTAAGAAATAATAAACGAAATAAATATTACATAAATATAACTTTAAAAGGTAAAGTTTCGACGAGGAGTAAAAGATGCAATTGACGAGTACTACAGATTATGCCATTCGCCTAGTCTGCTTTTTAGCATATAAGGAACAGCCTTGTACTGCAGGGGTGATTGCCTATTCGGCTCATATCCCTACCAACTACATACCGAAGATTATTAAGAAGCTGAAACTTGCCAACTTAGTTGGCTCTGTGGAAGGAGTTCAAGGTGGATATTACTTACTGAGAAAGCCAGAAGCCATCACGCTATGGGATATCCTCGACACGATGGAATCGACCATGAAGATTAACAAGTGTCTAGAGGAAGTGTCTTACCCTTATGAGGAGAAAAGTGGTCTTTGTGACCAGAGGGAGTTTTGTAAAGTACGAGCTATCTTCCAGCAATTCCAGATGGATGTGGAGCGAAAGCTCCAGGAAGTGACGGTAGCGGAGCTCATTGGAAAATCCGAGACGCATCCCTTTGGACATACTTATGTGACATTGGAGATTGATGCAGGAACAGGAGTCTTTCAGCGTGTCTACGCCTATGATGCTTTCGTCCGAGACTACATCCCGAAGGAAGGGGAGTTTCAAGTCTTCTTAGAGCAGTACATTCAAGACTATGTACATAAAGAGGATAGGGAAAGAATCTACGCATTGACTAGTTTAGATTACGTAGAAGAAGAGATGGAAAAAGGATATTGGGAGAAACAGACCCGGTTCCGGCAACGTGTGCGGCATACAGAAGATCAATATTGCTGGATGGAGCTACATCAGTATTTTAATACAGAAGATCATGCAGTCGTATTTGTATTGCAAAATTCCATTTTGGTAGAGCAGCATATGTCTACTTTGGAGCAGGAGCTTGTGCAAAAGTCCAAAAGTATGGAGCAGAATTACTGGTTTGCAGTGGAGCTGCTTGGACGGATTTTGGATGAACGAGAAGTAGGGGATCAAGAGGAAAAATCAGAAGTCATTCATTATACGGAGATGGTATATCGTAAGCTATCTGAGCTGTATCCGGAGCAAAAGATTACAGAGGAAGAGATTGTCTATGTGTCCCATCTCGCTCCCATCCGCAATATAGGAAAGATTCGTCTGCCGAAGGAACTCTTCCTAAAAAGAGAGCCCTTGACAGAGGAGGAAGAGGAATGCATGCGAAGTCACCCTCTCCTTGGAGCGGAGATTGTGGATCGCTTTCCAAGGGATAAGAATTTAGCAGTGATACAGCAGTATAGTCGAGAGATATGTCTCTATCACCATGAACGGTATGATGGCTCGGGATATCCATATGGACTACAAGGAGAAGAGATTCCCCTTTGTGCACAAGTAGTGGGACTTGTAAATGTATACGAAGGCTTGTTGCATGGTAGGGATGGACAACCGGTCTTGGAAAAGGAGCGAGCCATTCAAAAGCTGCTGTCGGGAACATGCGGAAGTTTTTCCGATTCCTTGTTGCATAGTTTTTTGGCGGCGGCAATGCAGCCGGAATGGGAGATAAAACTACAGGAGATGTGGTAAAAGATACGAGAAAAATAGTCAAATAGTTAAAGGAAGAGAAAAACGTGAGAAAAAGAAAGATAGGAAAACGAATCGTTGCATGGATGTTGGCGTCTTCCATGTTCCTACAGACCAGTGTTACCGCATTGGCAACGGAACCTGTGGGAGAGAGTCCGCCAAAAGAGCAAGAACAAGTTACGGAGACGGTACCTATAACGGAGCAGGAGGTGCCGCCAGAAGTAGTTGTGGAAGAGCCATCTACAGAGACTGCGGGGAATCCGGTTTATGAAAATGGAGTGATCTATATCGATTCTTTTGCCCAGTTATGTTTGATTGGAAGCGACAGTCCGCTTCTTGATGGGGAAGGGAATCCGATACAAGATGCTAGTGGGAATCCAGTATCTTATGGACTGGATGCCGCCTATCAGCTGCGACAGGATATTGAAGTTCCAGCAGGAGAAATATGGAAGATTCCAGAAGGCTTTACCGGATGCATTCAGCCGGCCACATCGTCAGAATACTATCCAGTATATGATGAACAAAGAGATGCGATCCTGCTCTATCATCCGTACCAGCTGGAGACGATGCAGCTACCGAACGCAGCGGAACAGCCAGTTCTTGATGGAGATGGGAATGCCGATACTTTTGGGGTGGGACAGCTTCTCTACCCAAAGGGAACAGAACAGCCATTTTTGACCTATTCTCCAGAAAATCGATATATCATTTCGGCTAACTTTTCTTCTCAGTTACCAGAGAAGCCGGAGACGGTAGCGACAGAGCAGCAGGCAGATCAGTGGGGAAGAGACTTTCCGGGACAGGTGATAAAGACCATCGGAGAGGAAACCTATATTTTAATAGGAAACGAAGAGCAGCTCCAAGCCATTGGAACAGATGCGAACGTCTATACACCGGTATATCAGGCGAAAAAGACAAGTGCGGTACTTGGGCATTGGGAAGTAGACAAGGGGCAAGATGGAAAGCCTATTATACTCTATGGAGGAGATGCGGATTTACTGCAGATCCAAAATGGAAAAAAGGACTATCCTTTTGGGAAAATTGAGGAAGCGATCGGATCGATAGGAGAGATTGTTGGTCGTTGTGGAGTCAATCAGACAACGGGAGAGATTGATCCAAACATGGATATAGAAAAAAGCGGGCAAAAGTATACCAATGATGCCAATTATATTATTTTTCGAGATTTGGATTTACAATCCCAAAATTGGACTCCAATGAATTTTTCGGGAAAACTTCTTGGTGCGAAAGCACAGTCTGGAACGAAGTTATGGGATGAACAGTCGAGTGTTCTTACTTCTACCAATGCACGCCCTGTCATTTCCAATGTGACGATCGTTCAGGATACAGCGCTGGAAGTGGACAAACAGATGGGGGTAGGATTCTTTTCCACCATCTCGAATGAAGTAAATTCCAATAATATCGGTGTAAGCGCGGGGCGTGTGGAAGTGAAGAATATCGAGATTAATGGCATTTCCGTAAGCACAGCCACGAGTGAGACGAAAGAGACACATACCCTTGTAGGTGGATTATTGTCTGTTTTAGGAGATACAGTCGTATCACTCTTAAATGAAATATTGAAGATTCTAACATTAGGGAAAGTGGATATAAAAGGATTCCTAACCTCCATATTGGATGTGCGTAACAATGATCCGACAAAGTTCGCCACAGGTGCATTTGCGGGACGGATTCATGGAGATGTACTTGTAGAAGATTGTGTGGTCAAGAATGTTACCGTGAATAACATCAACAATTACACCGGTGGATTCGTAGGGTTCAGCGAGGGTGTGACAGAGTACGATGGGTTATCAAAGGTATTAGGTGGAATAACCGATTTGTTAACAAATTTGTTGAATATCATCCCTGGGCTCGGATTAGGAGATTTGATTACCGTATTATTAGAACATGTCATTTCTGTAAACGACCTTATTCCAACCGGATACTACAACCCAGTGATTCAAAACTGTGCGGTGGAAAATGTAAATGGTACGGTAGGAAAGGTGAACACTTCTTATAATGGAGGATTTATTGGAGCACAAGTAGGAACAAGAGTGACTGGATGTGAGATCCGTGGAACAACTTTATTGAACGTGGAGGGAGATCAGTATACGGGTGGCTTTGCAGGTCTTTCCGGGGATGCAGAAATCAAGGGACTACTGACAGATGTGGGAGTGGAGCTTGTTCGTGTAGCTCAGCCTCAAAGTCTGCAATGGAATTGTACGATCAATGTTCCAACTGTGAAAGTAGATGGACAGGACTATGTGGGTGGCTTTACCGGAGCTTATGCTAACAGCTATGCAGTGAATGATACCATTCAAACAACCGAATCTCTACAGATTCATGCTACAAAGAATTATGCAGGCGGCTTTGCAGGACTTGCTACAGTAGGATGGATCAGTAACTTAGGAAGTGGCGATGTGAAAGATCACAGCTTGCTTTCCACGGTGAAAGGGTTGCTGAATGAATTATTATCTTCTGATTCGGGGAAAGCGCAGATGTTATTGTCCCTCATTGGTATTCAGCCATCGGCGATTATGGGATGCCGAATATTAGGTCAACCGAAAGGTTCTTCCATTCAAGCAACTGATTATGCAGGAGGTTTTATAGGTTCTGGAGATGGTTTGCTTTTGACGGCATCTTCTCAGGAGCAAATTGGCAAACTGCCACCTTGGAAGTGGTGGAAAAACTCTCTGAGTGGAATTCCTGAAATTAGTACGGTGGAATCTAGAGTGAACAGTCTGGAATCTTTACAAACGGTGGAGACTACCCAATCATTTGCTGGGGGAGTCATGGGGTTTGTTGGAACAGCCAGTGTGACCGGACTGTTGAATAAAACCCTCGGGATAGGGAATTACCTTGGATTTCAAGTAGAAGATGTTACCGTTACTGGGACAACGGATGGAACTAATGTGGTGGCAAAGGGCGAGTACGCCGGAGGCGCCTTTGGTCTTGCTACAGGTGGAACGATAAAAAATGTACATGTAACCAATCTTGGAAGTGTACAGGCGCTAAATTATGCAGGAGGATTTGCCGGACGAATGGGACCGGGAAGCTTGGCATCCACAGGCGGACTTACGGTAGGAATCCTTGGTTTGAACCACTTGATCAAACTATCCAACTTACTCGCCTTAGGACAGGGAGTAGAAGTTAAAGTTACAGATTGTTCTGTCACAGGAATTTCATCTGGCTGTACCGTTCAAGCAGATGGAGCAAGCACGGGGACAGAAGTTATTACCTATACAGCTGGAGGATTTTTAGCACATAGTAATAGTACCGATGTGACCAATTGCCATGTCAACAATGTGCTGCGCATCCATGCACCTAATAAAGAAGGAGCGGCTGGAGGATTCGTAGGAGTCTCTGAGACTGGTGGTTTAGCTGAAGTAGGAGAGAAAGAAGAAGTTGCAAAGCTTCTTGAAGCAAGTAACCTGCTTGGTGCTATTGGATACTTGATTCCTTCTTATGTAAATTGCACTACAACCTATATCCAAGGACAGGGTTGTGTGGAGGCTGATATTGCCGGTGGCTTTGCCGGAAAAATGCTAAGTGGTGAAGTGAATAACTCTGAACAGGAACAGAAGTATGCAGTATTCCAGCTTGATCATGTAACAGGAAGATCCTATGCTGGAGGCTTTGGAGGCATCCTCCAATCAGGAGCGCTGGCAGATGCGGCAGGAGGCATTTCCATCCTGGGTGATATAAAAGCAGTTCAATTAACGAACCTATTGGAGGTAGTGCAAGCTTATATTCCAAAGATTACAAGTGCGGGTGTCTATTCCGAGAAAGGCTTTACAGTAACCGCTGAGCATTATAACAAGCTAGATGCATGTTCCGGAAGTGCTGGGGGATATGCAGGGTATCTATCCGGTGCCCGCATTAAGGATAGCCATGTCAATCAATTACGATATACAACAGTGGAACCTCCGAAGGAGCTAAATGGAACAGATGGAACGTCCTATTATGATACGACAAAGTCTCACTATGCCGTCAGTGCAATCCGCAATGCAGGAGGATATGTAGGAAGAATGGACATTGGAAGCAGCGCTTCTCTTGGAAAAGGACTTGGAGCACTGGGAAATCTTCTTGGAATCAATGACGCTTTACAGGCATTGGATGTTGTCGCTTCTAAAATCCAGTCTTCCAATGTATATGGAGCGCCTGGTGGATACGCAGTAAAGGCAGATGGAACAGAAGAAAATAGCGATCAAGTAGGAAATGCAGGTGGTTACGCAGGATCTGTATATGGCTCTCAATTCCAGGATTGTAATGCCTACAATTTTTCTTACATTATTGGACGGGAAAGCGCCGGTGGGTATGCCGGAAGAATGGAGCCGGGAAATGTGGCATCTGTTGTGAATGATGCGAAAGCATTAGATGGTTTGTTGGATGTGGATGGAAACCTTGTGCAAATCTTACAGTCTTTCATTCCTATTATTTATAATTCTGAGACGACTTGTGTCCCTTGTGGAGGTGTCGTACGAGCCGATGCTCCGTCAGATACGGCACGCGCAAGAGGACTGGCAGGTGGATATGTAGGATATAATCTTGGGGGACGGATAGAAGGAATGTCCCAACGAACCTGGGATGGTCAGCCACCAATAGTGCAAAGAGAAAATGCTGTATATCGATTGCGATCGGTATATGGATATGAATATGCAGGAGGATTTTCGGGAAGAACCTCCTGTGCCAATGTGGCAGATACAGGAAATATAAAGTTATTGTTTGGACTCATTACACTTGCCAATCCATTGCAGGCAGTCAGTGCCGTTTATCCAACAGAAACAAGCACCGCTATTTATGGTCCTCTTCGTGGACTGTCCATTGATGTATGGAATCAGTGGGTTGATGCAGTCGGTGTCAACGGAGGCTATGGACCGGCATTAGGAGGAATAGGAAACGTAACAACACAGGAAAAACTGGATGAACTGATTCAAAAGTACGCTTACGGATATGAGATTCTAGCAGGACGAAACCGCGCAGGAACACTTTCTACCCAAGGTGGTGCAGCAGGTGGTTATGTGGGACGTATGGATGGAGGCGTTATTACAAAGGCCAAAGCCATGGATATGAAACAAGTCCAGGCACTTCGAACGAGCGGTGGATTTGTTGGTGAGATGATGACGGGAGGAGTGGCCAATGTTGGAGGACTGAATCTGGCCGGTATTGATGTCATAGGAAGTCTTCCTGTTTTGCAAACCTTTGTACCGAATATTCAGGAATCTTCTGTCATCGGATACCAGTCTGGAGGAAGAGTTCTTGCTACTGGTACCGATCATAACAATAAAGAAGGTCATGCCGGTGGATATGCAGGTCTTGTCTTAGGAGGACAGATTTGGGGAACAGAATCGATGCCTTGTAAAGTAACAGGACTTCGTCAAGTCCGGGGAACGAATTCTGTTGGTGGATTCGCAGGAAGTATCTTGCCGGGAAGTGCATTAACAGTAGATGTAGCATCAAACAGTGGACTCCTTTCAGGAATTTTGGGAAACCTTCTTACCAAGTCTAATGATTTGGCCAGTGTATTAAATGCTACGGTATCCACCGTTCGTAATGCATCTGTTGAGGCATGGGATTCGTGGGGATTGGAAATCGATGGAGCCTATACGGTGGATCAGAATCCAACGACCATGTATGCGTCGACCGTAGGAGGATTTGCTGGAACAATCAGTGGGGCGGTCCTTGGAGAGCGAAAAGCAACGACTTCTTCTGTATCCGTTACGAATGTGAAACGTGTCGTAGGAGGAGAACATGCGGGTGGCTTCTTCGGTTTGGCAGATGTATCAGCCCTTGCGCAAGTGGGAGATAATAGTAGTAAACCAATCCTTGGATTAATTAAATTAGGGGAAGTAGACGTATTAGATACGTTCCGTACCTATATTTACTATGGTAAGGTCACTGGTTCTATGACCCATGGACTTTCGGTAGAGTCTCATACAGAGAAGGAAGAAGGCACGCTACAGAGCAAAGTCTACACGGGAAATGCCGGTGGATTTGGAGGAAGTCTTTTGGATGGTTCTGTAAAGAATTCAGAAGTGGAAGGACTTGCTTATGTCGCTGGGAAAAACTATTGCGGTGGATTCGTAGGACATATGGGACGAAGCGGAGCCATCGATTTGGACAAAGCCGCAACAGGAGGTCTCATTTCTGGTCTATTGAATGCCACAGCAGGTGTGATGGATAATTTTGGGTCCCATGTGGAGGACAGCATAGTAACAGGACGCCAAGGAGGATACGAAGTACATAGTCAAGGTGGGAAAGATCCTATGGCCGGTGGATTTTCTGGGTATACGGACTTGGCGAAAATCTATCGCTGTCAGGCAAAAGATTTAAAGCTCGTAGAGAGTGATCAGATTGCAGGCGGGTTCGCCGGAAAGACAAGTTTTTCCTACTTGGCAGAGATTGATGCAGGTTCTGCAAAGCTTCTGGATCCAGTCTTTGCTGTAGTGACAAAGCTTTTGGATCTCTTATATATTGATGAACTGGAAAATGTCAACGCCATTGAGATAGAGATTCCAGGATTGAGTAAGCTTTTAAAGTTAGAACTTTTAAAAGACGGAAAGCTTCTTGGAGTTACCTTACTGGGACTTGATATTACAGTAGAACTTGTAAAGAATGCAGGTCCGGATGGAAAGGATTTGGCAAAAATAGGAATTGGAGATTCCTATATTGAGCTTCCGTGCTCAAAGATTAATGGAAAAGTTGAGATTGAAGATAAGGATAAGGAAAATCTAAAGCTCAGTCTGATCAAATCTAACCGAACGACGATTGGAAATTGCCAAGTATCAGGAATTGACAAAGGATACGATGTCTACGGCGGCGGAGCAACCTATGAGAAAGATGGTACCCATGAAGATGGATATGCCGGAGGATTCATTGGCTTTAATGTGGAAGGAATGTTCCGACATAATGATATGTTCTATGCTGATACGATTCGTGGGAAAGCACAGAAGGTTGGACCATTTACCGGCGTAGTATCATTGGAATCAAAGTACGATTTTAATACGATACAAAACATAGAAGGGGTAGACAATAAGTATCGTGTCTATCGAGATCAGGGAAGCTTGGATGAGCTGTTTGATGGAAAAGGAACACTAATTAGTACATCAGAAATAGGGAATCCAATATGGAATGTCTTCCCGATTACTCATATCGTCAAAGTAGATCAATTCCAAGATTTTAAAGGCGCAGTGCTAAGAGGCGGTGGAGAGCAAGGAATTGAAGCAGAGGTCTATCAGTCTTCCGCAAAGGCGGTACTGATGAAGGATCAGAAAGTGCCAGACTATGGTGCAAGCGAACTGCCTGTGCCACCGGAAATGCAGGATCCTTGTGACGAGATGATTCGTTTGACGATTAATAAAGTATGGAAAGATGTAGGAAACTGGAAGAAGAATCGTCCAGAAAACATTACCCTTCATCTGACCCGATTCTACAAAGTAGGAGCGGAAGAAAAGAAAGACGAAATATTTGCACAAGAAATTACTATGAGTGGACCTATGACGGAAAACACATGGCAGATGATTGTCAAAGATTTGCCGGCGTATAGGCTGCTAGATGATAATACGAAAGCGTATTATCGATATGAGGTGAGCGAAACCCCGATACCGGGTTATGATACAACAATAGAAACATCAGATGATGGATTTACAATTACAATTGTAAATAAATTGAAATTCTCTCTTCCGGAGACAGGCGGAAGAGGAACGATGATGTTTACGGTGGTAGGCCTAGTCGGGATTTTAGCAATATTATATTTTAAACAAAGGAGAAAAAGAAATGAGAAGGTACATTAAGAGAATTTTTGCAGCGTTGACAGTTGTGATGTTACTTGCTGCAAACACAGTGCCAGTAATGGCAGCAGGAGAAACAGGAACACTGACATTAAGCAATGGACAAACTCCAATCACTGCAACTTTCAAAGCATATCGGTTGATGGACATTACTGTGGGGAATACAGATACTGCAAAAACATATGGATATACGATTAATAAAAATTTTGAAGCATTCTTTGCGGAAAAAGCAGCACCAAGCTTAAATCAGTCCAAAGATGTAGCTGCACATAAGTATTTGGAAGATAACGTAAAAACTGGAAAAGTCAAAACAGATTTGGAAGCTTTTTTAGAAGCAAATTCTAGCACTACAGTAGCAGGAACATTTGAATTTATGAGTACAAGTACAGTTTCTGTTTCAAATCTTCCATACGGATACTATGCAATTATGCCTAATGGAAAAGATAATACTCATAATCCAGTATTTGTTCCATTAACAGAAACTACTCAGACAACATACCTCAAAGAATTAAAACCAGGAACAGATAAAAAAGTAGAAGAAGGTGGACAGCAACAAGAGTGGGGAGATGCTTCCATTGGTGATACTGTAAACTTTACAGTAAACTCTACTGTACCAAACATGAATGGCTTAAAGACTTGTAAGTTTATCTTAAAAGATACAATGTCAAAAGGATTAACATTTAATCCAGACAGTGTAACTGTAACAGTTGGAAATAAACCATTAACAAAAGGGACACATTTTAATGTAGTCAATAGTATTTCAGCTGATGGAAAAGGTGGTACAGATATTACTATCACAATTGAAAATCTAAAGGCACTTAATATACTTGATTTTATACCAAATCCTGGTGACACTATCGAATTTACATATTCTGCAGTATTAAATAAAGATGCAGTAGTAGGAACAGATCCAGTGAATAATACAGCTAAGATTGAATATACAAATGATCCAGAGGGCGGTACAGAAACAACAAAAGAGGACACTGTAATCGTAAAAACATATGACCTTACAATTACGAAAAAAGCAGAGAATGTGAATGGTAGCGTTCTTGCAGGAGCAGAATTCAAACTTTACAAAGGAGAATCAGCTACTCCAGATCAGTTAGTTAAGGTAGTGAAAGTAGACGAAAACGGAACATACCGTGTAGCCGAAGCAAATGAACAGGATACAGCTTTAGACACAGTAGTCACACCAGCATCTGGTATTGTTACAATCAAAGGTCTTGATAAGGGAATATATACATTAGAAGAGGTAAAAGCTCCAGATGGATATAATAAATTAAACGATACGATTAAAGTTACAATCACAGCTACTTCAAATAAGGATGATGGTACGGATGTTATAGTTGGTGGCGATAATAATCTTACTGTAGTCAACAAAGCCGGTACACTTCTTCCGGAAACAGGTGGTAAGGGAACAGTTCTCTTTACAATTATTGGTGCCATTGGTGTAGCTGTTATCCTCTTATCCTTCGTTTCTTCTAAGAAGAATAAAACGGATGCGAAATAAGAGAGTATGGACTGTGGTAAGAGTGATAGGACTTCTCTTCTTTCTGGGAGTCCTATTCTATCCTACCATCAGTGACTACCTGTCAAAAGTCAATAGTTCCCATGCTATTTCTTCCTATGAGGAAGAAGTGGTGGGAATGACAGAGGAAGAACGTCAGCAGATGTTGAAGGAGGCAAGAGCCTATAATGAATCCTTGAAAGGTGGAACATTACTGGAAGATCCGTTTTCAGAAGAGTCTAAAGGATCTGAACAGTATCAAAAATTATTAGCCGTTTCTCTTAATGGTCTCATGGGTTCTATTCGAATTCCACGATTGAATATTGAACTTCCGATTTACCATACAACGGTAGAAAGTGTGTTGCAAAAAGGAGTCGGACATATGGAAGGAACGTCCATTCCCATAGGAGGGGAGAGCACTCATGCAGTACTGACGGGTCATCGAGGAATTCCAAACTCTGCTCTCTTTACGGATTTGGATTTATTGCAAGTAGGTGACATTTTTTACCTCAGAGTGTTAGACCAAAAGCTAGCTTACAAGGTGGATCAGATTAAGACTGTGGAGCCCCATGAGACAGAGGATATCCAGATTGTTCCAGGAGAGGACTATGTGACTCTTGTCACATGTACCCCCTATTCTGTGAATACGCATCGTCTCCTTGTACGAGGGACACGAATCGATTATATGGAAGCTAAGCAGGTTCAACCCGATGAAGTGGAAACGATATTGTACTTCCCGGATGAAGTAAAATTATTAGGTATAGCAACTGTAGCTATAGGAATTCTTTTGATAATCGTAAATATATGGAGGAGGCGAAGACATGGAAAAAGACAAAAAAAGCGCCGTTATAGGCGTCATACTTAGCATATGCATTTTGGTAATGTGGAACCTTATGCTAGCAGAACCCGTGCATGCCTCCGAAGGAAGCCTTCTCATAGAGGCACATTATAAGAAAGACGATGGAACATCCATCCCAATTCCAAGGGACTATTATAGTATCTACAAAGTGGCCCATGAGGAAAAGGACGCTTATACCAATGTGTCACCTTTTCAAGATTTCCCTCTCATCGAAAGAGAGAGTACCAATTCTGAGAAAAATCAACTCGTCCATTCCTTGGAAGAGTATGTGACTTCTCGCTCCCTACCTCCAGAACAAGAAGGATATACGGATCAAAAAGGAATGCTATCTTTCCACCACTTGGATGAAGGTCTCTATTTTATTAGAAAGAATCCGAAGGCAACCGGAAATCAAACTAACTATCGGTGCGATAGCTTTCTCTTGGAGCTTCCTTTGGACACATCCGATGGACCACTTTATGCTGTGAAGGTTCGTCCAAAGTATGCACCGGAAGGAGGAGATCATTCCGCAGTCATTCCTCCTTCTGAGGATGTACAGACTGGTGACACGCTTTGGGAAATGCCGTGGTTTCTCATTTTAGCAGCATCTGGAATGATATTATTTTTTTTAAAAAAGAAACACTATACTCAATAGTATAAAAGGGGCTATCAGGAACTGATAGTTTTAAACAGGGACAGATTTGACTCATGTAAGTCAAATCTGTCCCTGAAATTTTTTCTATAAAAAGAAAGATGGTTATGACCGTGTAAAAATAATGCAATCATAAAGAAAGTCTATCTATTGTATTTAACTATGCAGAATTCGTTTTTTATGGATTGACAGAAGGAAAAAAATGGAGTAAACTCTGGTTAGTGAAGGCTAATTCGATGTACATCTGATGTTTTAAAAATAGTAGGATGTATATATTTTTTGCATATGGATTAGTTAAAACTAACTAAAAATCTGATTATAAAAAAGAAAGGAAGGTAAAAAATATGAGTAAAATTGCAGTAGTGTATTGGAGTGGCACAGGAAATACAGAGGCCATGGCAAATGCAGTATTGGAGGGAGCAAAAGAGAAAGGAGCAGAGGCTGTATTGTTAACTCCGGAGAATTTTGATGTTTCCATGATGGATTCTTATGATGCAATCGCTTTTGGATGCCCGGCAATGGGAGCTGAGGTATTGGAAGAAGATGAATTTGAACCGATGTTTGCTTCCTGTGAATCAAAACTTTCAGGAAAAAGAATTGCACTGTTTGGTTCTTATGGATGGGGCGATGGAGAGTGGATGAGAGAGTGGGAGGATAGATGTAAAGGGCTGGGAGCTGTTTTGGTTTGCGATAGCGTAATCTGCAATGAAATGCCTGATGATGAGGGAATCCGCTTCTGTAAAGAGTTGGGCGAAAGTCTGGATTAATTAAGTAGAGGTAGATTAGCATAGTATAAGTATATTAGAATTGGAGGCTGAGTATGAGCATTGTTATTATAGGTGGGCACGACAGAATGGTTTGTCAGTACAAAAAAATTTGTAAAAATTTTAATTGTAAAGCGAAAGTTTTTACACAGATGTCTGCAACTTTAAGTAAACAGATTGGGAATCCTAATCTGATTGTACTGTTTACGAATACCGTTTCACATAAGATGGTCCGATGTGCAGTAGAGGGGGCAGAACGTTGTAATGCGGATGTAATAAGATGTCATACCAGCAGCAAAAACGCATTACAGGAGATTCTTGAGAGTGTCTGTGTGTAGTGAAAAATTTTTTTAATAAAAGCTTGAATGTGGTAGTGGCGAATTGATAGCAAAAATAGATTCGTGCGTTGAGATGAAAATAAAGATTTTATAGAAGGAAGTGAAACAATCGTGAAACAACATAGGTTTTGGGCGTGGGCGTCCGTTGTTTGCTTTTTGATGGTATTTTATACAGGTTATAAACACAAATAGTTAGGAGGAATAGAATATGTTTAGTGATTCTACTTTGAAAAAAATAGGATGTTTTGTAGGAGGAGTTGTATTTGGAACTGCAGGTGTAAAACTTCTTTCTAGTAAGGATGCAAAAAAGGTATATACAAATTGTACAGCAGCTGTGTTGAGAGCAAAAGACTGCGTTATGAAGACAGCCACAGCAGTACAGGAGAATGCAGAGGATATCCTTGCAGAAGCACAACAGATTAATGAAAAACG
>CAUCYJ010000032.1:0-16488 GCA_958446945.1 uncultured Lachnospiraceae bacterium
TCTTTTACCGGATCTCCGCCTTCGTGGAATGTATCCGGGAAGAAATACGGAAGGAAACGTCCTTCTGTATATTTCACATTTGGAATATCACTGATGAGACGAAGTGTTGAACCATTTCCCACACTTCCTACTACTGCATCCAGGCCAATGGATTTGAATTCTTCCATAAATGGCTCTGTTCCAATCCAGTGATCTCCCAGGAACATCATTGCTTCTTTGCCAAGTTCATGTGTCAGATCAACCATTTCTTTTGCAAGTTTCAAATCAATGTGAACTGATGGAAAATGTTGTATAACGGATCACATCGATATGCGGATTGTCTTCAATATATTTGCGCAGACGCTTCATTGTGAATTCTCTTGTCTTCGGCTGGCGGACATCAAATGTAATCTGTTTTTCAACACCCTGCCAGTCATTGACAACTGCATTATACATATGTACCGGATCCCACATAATATAAGCAAGGAAACTTACTGTATAATCATGGAACTTTTTCGCTCCGTGAATGGTTACATCTCCTGTCTCATCACTATAATCCCACTCTGACACCGGAACTACCTCGCCTATTGTACGGTCGATGACTTCCCACCATCTCCGAATGTCATCATTGGAATTGACTTTCAGCATATCCGGATATAAATGATCCATCAAATGAATAGATTATACTTTTGCATCCACATCCCGAAGCTCCGCCGGATAGTCTGTACCATCACAGTCACGGATTGCATCTGCTCCCCAGAGTTTCACTAATTCTAATGTCTCTTGCACTACATCTACATCGGTCGGAATCGTTACTCTTCCTGTCAATTTCTCTTTGCTCATGATCCATCTCCTCTTCTTGCTTTCAAATCGTCTTTCAATTAATTTTAGTATACCTTTTTCCATTTATTGAATCTATAGAAATATTGTCGATAATTTTATATATATTGCTCCTTATCGATATACTAAAAAAGAGCGCTGCCCTTCTGATTTTTTAAGAAGAGCAGGCTCTATCCCACATAAAGTTTCTATGCTATTTTTTTCTTGATTTTTCTTCGGCAAGCAGTGACGCACCAAGCGCTCCGGCAAACCGCCCGAATTCATTTCTCTTTACCTTGCGTCCGATCTTTCCGGAAAGCACTTCAGTAAAATACTCACTGTCACTTAATCCCCCTGTCAAAATGACTTCCTCCGGAAGATTCTTTCTCTGACAGAGCTGCGCTACTTTTGAAGCAACAGAATCTACAACACCGGCTGCGATATCTTCCCGTTTCTTTCCTTCTCCGATATAGTTAATGACCTCTGATTCTGCAAAAACTGTACAGAGCGAACTGATCGGAATCACTTCTCCTTTTGCTGCCAGAGCAAACAGATCCTGAAGTGTTACGCCAAGCCGGTTCGCCATGATTTCCAGAAATTTTCCGGTTCCTGCGGAACATTTATCATTCATCAGGAAATCTGACACCATTCCATTCTCCAGAAGAATCACTTTCGTATCCTGGCCGCCAACATCAACAACAGCACAGTCCGTACTTCCAAGTTCCCGTCCGCCTCTTGCATGGCAGGTAATCTCTGTAATTACATAATCCGCAAAATCTACTGCCACACGTCCATAGCCGGTGGCAACAACTTTTGTATCATCTGCAAGCACATCCACGCCGGCTTCCTGAAGTCTGTCTTGAATAACCAGTGTCGTTTCCTTACTGCTCCAGCCTGTCGGCATCACAAAATGCAGTTCTTTTCCGCCTGTTCTGACAACAACTTTTGACGCAGTTGAACCAATATCAATTCCTACATAATTCATTCCAAATAACCTCTCTGTCTTACAGCATCTCAATAAATGCTGCAATTCTTGTATTTAACTGTCCGATATCTGCCTGTGAATAATCTGTCTCCACTCCGATATATGGGATTCCCTTCTTTTCATTTACAAATCTGCGGATACCGTAAGCTTCCACATTATATGTATGACATGCCTGAAGCACCATCTCCACAACGCCATCTACCTGATATTCATCAATCAATCTGCCAAGCAGTTCCAGACGATTTGGATTCGGTGTCATAACAGAACATCCGATATCCAAATACCGACGAGCCAGTGCATCGTAAACATCCGGATTCTCTTCATCTACCAGCTTATCGATAGATTTTGCTCCGCCACAGTTCTCATATGTTACAACAATTCCTCCGTTATCTTCAATTGCTCTAATAACCTTCTCTGTTGCTCCTCCGATCGGACATCCTGTCACAAGAATACGCGGTTTTTTCTCTTCCATCTTTCCTTCTGCATATTCTCTCTCAATCTTCTCAACAAGTGCATCTACTTCTGCCGGAATCTTTGAACGGTCAAACTTGAATCCGCTTCCGTACAGTACTTTAAAGAGATCCTGACCTTTGATCGGAGCCGGATCATGCTTCATCACTTCATATAATTTTCTGAGAGAACGTCTTCCGCGATTGTTCATCTTAATCGCTTCCCGAATCTGGTCTTCTGTAATTGTTGTCTCAAATTTCTTTTCAAGGTATTCTTTGAATTTGATTATTTCCTTCTTCCAAAGTACAAGTGCATCTTCACTCTGAGAGTTTGGAAGCTCCATAAGATACACATCTTTAAACTCTGACATATATTCATACATTTTCTTCTTGCCATCACATGTTGTCTCACCTACTACAACATCTGAAAAGTAGAAAAATGGACATTTATCTGTAGCTGCAAAACCATAACTGGATTTGATCAATGGGCAAAGATTCTTTGGAAGTACCTTCTCCGCCTCTGAAATTGTCTCATCAGATGTGGAGCAAAGTCCTACTGTAGCTGCTCCCATCGCCAACGCGATCTCCTGCGGAAAATATGTACAATATGCACCGACTACCGGCACACCTTTATCCTTCAATTGTTTCATTGCTAAAAATGAATTCTTTCTCTGCTCTGCAAATTCCTCAAAAATTTCCGGAAGCTCTTTAATAATTTCCATATCTGTCTCTATTCCTTTCTTGTCATTTGTATTCTCATTCACATCATACTGTTTTTATTGTAGCATTTACAACTTCATGTGACTAATTCAAAAAACTAATATATTATTCAAACTTATAGAAAATATCTATTTTATTATTTACTTTATTTAGGAAAAGAAAAACCATGCCCCTGCGTTAAAGAGATATCCCACAAGAATGATCCCTACCGTAACGATACCCGTAAAAATCAGGAGCAGTTTCCGTTTCACTGCCTTACTGAGCATTACAAGAGACGGAAGTGATAATGTCGTGACTGCCATCATGAACGCCAGTATTGTTCCCAGACCTGCCCCCTTTATCAAAAGGCTTTCTGCAATCGGAATTGTTCCGAAAATATCTGCATACATGGGAATTCCTACAAGAACTGCAAGCGGCACAGAATAAAAATGTCTGCCTCCGAGAATTTGTTCTATCCAAGCTTCCGGAATGAGGTTATGGATCATTGCACCGATCGCTACTCCGGCGAAAATATACGGAGCAACCTTTCGTATCGTTGACTTTACCTGTTCTTTCGCATATTCCATCCGATCTTTGACTGTCAGTTCCGGAAGTTCTGCATCAATATTCGCCGCCTGTCGGATATAGTCTTCTACCTCCTGCTCCAAATGCAGCTTTTCAATCAGGCTTCCTCCGATAACCGCCACAATCAGGCCAACAATAACGTAAGCAAACGCAATCTTTCCGCCAAAAATACTCATCAGAAGTGCGAGGGAACCGAGATCCACCATCGGAGAGGAAATGAGAAAAGAAAACGTCACTCCGAGAGGCAGTCCTGCGCTTGTAAATCCCATAAAGATCGGAATGGAAGAGCAAGAACAAAATGGCGTTACGGTTCCGAGCAAAGCGCCGATCACATTCCCTTTGATCCCCCGAAATCTTCCAAGCAGCTTCTTACTGCGCTCCGGAGGAAAATAACTTTGAATATAGGAAATTCCAAAAATCAGCACTGACAGCAGAATAAATATTTTAATCAGATCATAGAAAAAGAAGTTCAACATTCCTCCTGCGATCGATTGTGCTGAGATTCCTATTAGCTCCAACAGATTTTGGATTAATTCTTTGAGCCAGTGCATCCCAAGTATCTGATTCTGAAAAAACAATCCCATCTCTCTCATATCACTTCCTCATTTCCCACGCTATGCTTCGTTTGCACATTTTTTCAATTTTTCAACAAGTTTTGCTGTGGAAAGCACTTGACCTTTGACAATCACTTTTCCATCTACCATCAGAGACGGAGCCGCCATTACTCCAAGCTTTACGATTTCCATCAGGTCTTCCACCTTCTCTACCGTAACAGATACTTTCAGTTCTTTTGCTGCCTCCAGTGTATTTGCATAAAGCGTATCACATTCTTTGCATCCTGCACCAATTACTTTAATCTCCATTGTTCTTCCTCCTAATTGCGAAGCTGCATCGGAACACCGACTGTCTTCTCCCATGCATGAAATAATTCTTTGATCAAAGTTGGACCAATCTTAGAAATAAACACAAGCTGTGAGGTTTCCTTCGCTTCACACGGTTTATAATCAATAAGTTTTCCTACCACATCAATCTGATTCCATCCTTCGTTGCTTAATCGGAAAAATCCTTTTACCCTGTGTACATCATTTTGAATCATTTCCAGAAACGCCTCCAGCTTCTCCCGATCAACTTCTCCTTCAAAATTCATAAACAATGTCTTAGGCTTTGTCTCGATAGAGTTTGTCGTTTCTTCCTCTTCTGCCCAATCGAACTGCATCAGATCTTCCTGCAAAAACTCTGCATAAAGATCATTCATCGAACTGATACCAATACGGCATACCGGGTTGATCTCCCGAATTTTCTGTTTAAGTCTTAAAAGCACATCCATATCGATCAAATCTACTTTCGTAATGACAACTGCGTGGGCATGCTTAATCTGACGGTAAACGCCTTCTTCTTTCTCGAGCTGTTCTTCAAAATTCACTGCATCTGCAAGACAGATTGTTCCGCTGTAATCATACTGTTTTTCACAAATCTGTGCTGCTGCTCTTAAAATCTCTTTCACATTAGATGGATCACCAAAACCTGAACTTTCTACAAACAGATAGTCAAAGTCATAAACCGACATTTCTGCAAGCGCCTGTACAAAGGACAACTTCAGACAGGAACAGAAAATAGATCCCCGGTTAATTTCAACCATTTTAATATCGTCATCTCTTAAAATTTCTCCGTCAATGCCCAGTTTTCCAAGCTCATTCTGAATGATTCCGATTTTCTTTCCTTCCAGTGTCCGTAATACGTTCTGAAGCAGTGTTGTCTTACCGGAACCAAGAAATCCCGTCAGAATATATAATTTTGTTCTCGTCTCTTCCATAGTTTCTTTCTCCCTTTCTGTGCTTCTTCCATCTTTTTTTATGCCTGGATAGCCATAAAGCTCAACTTCCTCCCGGAATCCTCTCTTCTGAAAGATTTCCTGGAGCATCTGCTGCAATTCATCACTGACTTCCCGGTCAATAGAATAATGCATCCACTTTCCTTCTTTCCGGCCTTTGACTAAGCCACTGTCACACAAAATCTTCATGTGATGAGACAGTGTAGGCTGACTGACATCTACAATTTCATTCAGCTTACAGGCGCATTTTTCTCCGCCTCTCAGATAATCCAGCAGCTTTAGCCGATTCTCATCGCTCAGGGCTTTAAAAATTTTTGCCTCTTTGACAAAATTTTCTTTCATTGTTTCTATTCACCTGCCCTTATATATTGATATTTATCTATCTATTGGCAGATTAGCATATACATAGACATATGTCAATATATAAATCTTTTAACCATCATCCTTTTACACAAAAAGCTTACAGCAATGATTTTTCATTCCAATCACTGCTGTAAGCTTTTCCATTTATTTTCTCTGTTATCTTTTTCTCCTGCTATTCCCGCAGACTCAAAATTCCTTCTGCAAGAATTTTCACATCATCAATAATATAATCAAAAGCTCCTGCCTTTACCATATTAATCACGATCATTCCAATCGGAACTGCGAGAAGAAGTCCGACTACACTTCCGACTTTATATCCAATATAGAGTAATACTAACGTCACAATCGGATTCAGGCCCATACTGTCTCCGACAAGCTTTGGCTGAATTACCTGACGGACAACCTGTGTCACAATATATAAAATCAGCAATCCTGCTGCCATTTTATAACTGCCAACCATAAACTTGTAAATAATCCACGGAATCAAAATGGTACCTGTACCAAAGAATGGCAGCATATCAACAAGCGCAATGAGAATCGACAAAAGGATTGTATAATTCACTCCCAGGATAGTCAGTCCAAAAAATACAATTACTCCAACAACTGCCATAATTTTTAACTGTGCCCGAAAATATCCTCCAATGGCATATCTAAAATTGTGACTTACCATAGCCATCCTCTTACGAATAGACTCCGGCGATACATGGATTAACCATTGAAGTACTTCTTCTCTATCTACAATAAAGAAATATGCTGACATAATTGTTACAATTACCGTCACAAGCATAGATGGTATCCGCTTTGCAAGATTTCCAGCTGCTTCTACGGTCGGCTCGCTGATAGCACTGATCAAAGAACCCATATAACTATCCAGATTTTCTACCATATTTTGCCAGCCATTCTGGATTCCTTCCGGCAAACGTTCATAAAGCCCTGCCAGATCATTCCCAATCTGCCGCAGTCCCATTTCCAGATCTTGATACATGGCCGGTACATCCTGGGCAAAACGCCCAACCTCCACAACAAGTTTCGAAATGCCCCAGTACAGTAAAAATACAATAGCCGCCAATACGCCCACAACAATCAGAGCTGAACCAAATTTTTTCTTCATTTTTAATCTTGTTTCCAACCAGCATACCGGCCGGTATGCCAAAAGTGCAATCAGCCAGCCAATCACAAACGGAAGAAAAAAACTCAAAAGCTTCACTCCCGCTACAATTACAATGCTGGTTGCAATCAGACTGGCGGCAAGACTTACCGCCACTTTCCAGTATGGACGTTTGTTTTCCACGTTACTCCACCTCTGCTTTGTTTAAAAACTCCCTCTCAATCAATTCCCACACTTCATCTCTTCCCTGTTTCGTCTCAGAAGAAAATGGAATGACTTTTGTTCCCGGAACAAGATGCAGACCTTCTTTTAAAATCTTTACATTCTTTGCAATCTGACTCCGTTTAATTTTATCAAGCTTTGTAGCAATAATGATCGGATGATATCCCTGACTCACAATCCACTCATACATCATTGCATCATTTGCTGACGGCGCATGACGAATATCCACAAGCAGGAACACTGCTTTTAACTGCTTGGATTTATTTAAATAACGTTCGATCAGTTTTCCCCATTGAATCTTCTCCTGTTCAGATACCTTTGCATATCCATAGCCAGGCAGGTCTACAAGATACATTTCTTCATTGATATTATAGAAGTTAATCGTCTGTGTCTTTCCCGGTGTGGCAGATACTCTCGCCAAAGATTTTCTGTTTAAAAGGGCATTAATCAAAGATGATTTCCCTACATTTGATTTTCCTGCAAACGCAACTTCAATCTTGTCATTCTGAGGAAGTGTACTCGTAATTCCGCACACTGTCTCAAGATTTACACTTTTTATAACCATATTTGCTCCTATTGTACAAGTGCCTTCTTAAGCACTTCCTTCATCTGAGAGACAGGAATAATTTCCAATCCCTTTGTTATTTCCTGTGACAATTCTTCAACATCTGGCTGATTTTCTTTCGGTACAAGCACTGTCTTTATTCCAGCCTGTTTTGCTGCCAAAAGCTTCTCCTTCAATCCACCGATCGGAAGGACACGCCCTCTCAGCGTAATCTCCCCTGTCATTGCCAGATCTGCTCTGATTTTCCGCTCAGTTACCGCTGAAAAAATCGCTGTCGCCATAGTGATTCCGGCAGACGGTCCATCCTTCGGCACTGCACCTTCCGGAATGTGAATATGAATATCATGCTTTTCAAAAAAGTCTTCTGAAATTCCCTGGCTCTCGCTGATCGAACGGATATAGCTGATTCCGGTTCTGGCAGATTCTTTCATCACATCTCCAAGCTGTCCTGTCAGTTGGATTTCTCCCTTTCCCGGCATTACATTTACCTCAATCTGAAGCGTATCGCCGCCAACACTTGTCCATGCAAGCCCGCGCACAATACCAATCTCATCCATATCGTTTTTCATTTGCGTATGATATTTTTCTTTTCCAAGATAATGTGTAAGATTCTGTTCTGTTACGCGAACAGTCTTCTTGTTCTGTTCCATAATTTCTCGTGCTGTTTTCCTTGCAATCGTCCCAATCAGCCGCTCCAATTGACGCACTCCTGCTTCTTTTGTATAACTTTCGGCAATTTTCCAAAGAGCATTTTTGCTAATTCGCAGCTGCTCCGGCAAAAGACCGTTTTTCTCAATCTGCTTTGGTACAAGATGTTCTGTTGCAATATGCATTTTTTCATTTTCTGTATAGCTGCTGATTTCAATTACTTCCATACGGTCAAGCAGCGGTCTTGGAATCGTCTGCAGCGTATTTGCCGTCGTAATAAATAATACTTCTGACAAATCTACCGGAACCTCCAGATAATGATCCCGAAACTTCACATTCTGCTCTCCGTCAAGAACTTCCAACAGCGCAGAAAATGTATCACCCTTATAGTCTGTGCTGACTTTATCAATTTCATCCAATAACATGACCGGATTTTTTACTCCGGCACTTCTAAGACCATTGGCAATTCTTCCCGGCATTGCTCCCACATAAGTTTTTCTGTGTCCGCGAATTTCCGCCTCATCTCTGACGCCGCCAAGTGAAATACGCACATACGGCTTCTTTAATGCTCTTGCAAGTGATCTGGCGATAGATGTCTTACCTGTTCCCGGCGGGCCCACAAGGCAAAGGATCGGACTGTCTCCCTTTTTCGTTAAGGCACGAACTGCAAGAAAATCCAGAATTCTATCTTTCACTTCTTCCAATCCGTAGTGATCTTCTTCCAAAACCTGTTTTGCAAACTTAAGATCTGTGCTGTCTTTAGCTGCTCGATTCCACGGCATCTCGAGCATTGTCTCAATGTATGTTCGGATGACGCCGTTCTCTGCGGTACTTCCGATTGTATTTTTAAACCGCTTAATTTCCTTTTTCAGTTTCTCTTTGACTTCCTCCGGAGCTTCCAGCCGCTCAGTTGCTTCTTCAAATTCTTCCGCATCTGACAATGCTGCCTCATCGCCCAGCTCTTCCCGGATTAGCTTTAACTGTTCGCGAAGAATATATTCTTTCTGATGCTGATCAATCCGCTCCTTTACTTTATGCTGGATTTCTTCTTTAATATCCATAATCTGTGTCTCTGAGGCAAGCTTCAGTGACAACAGCTCATAGCGCTTCATCAAATCATCCTCATTCAAAAGCTGCTGAAGTTCTTCATACTGCAGCGGAAGGTTTGCTGAAATCTGTTCAATCAAGTCTTTTAGGTCTTTGATCGCCATAATTCTGGCAGCCAGCTCTTTCGTAATCCGCGGGCTTTTCGCTCCATATTCCATAAACAGGTCTTTTAGCCCGCGAATCATTCCTTCAATATTCACAGGACTGCCAAGATCCGGAACATAATCTTCCAGCGGCATAATCTCTGCAGTCATATATGGTTCTGTCTGCTCTAAACTTACAAGCCGCGCCCTCTGTTCTCCGGTTACAAGTACTCTGAGAACATTTTTCGGCATTTTTAATACTTGCTTTACTTTTGCAATAATTCCGACACTGTAAAGCTCTTCCTGATTCGGTGTGTCGGTATCTATTTTTTTCTGTGTCACGAGAAATACCGTCTGGTCATTAAGCATCGCTTCCTGAACAGCCTTTACAGACCGCTCACGGCTGATGTCAAAATGTACCACCATTTCCGGCATCACCGTCATCCCACGCAGCGCAACCGCCGGCAGAATCTTTTTTTGCTCACTCATCCAAGTATCTCCTCTCTGTTGTTTCTATAGTAATAACAGGCAGGCACTCATTCACACAAGTACCTGCCTGACATGTCATTTATGCGCTTTCGCCTGCCGTCACTGCTGTCGGAGAATATTCCGGTTCTCCTGTTCCTTCTACGGCAGCCTTTGTAATTCGACAATAACTGATATTTTCATTTGACGGTACTTTATACATGGTATCCATCATCGCCTTCTCCATAATTGCCCGAAGTCCTCTTGCTCCGGTCTTTCTGGAAATCGTGATATCTGCAATCGCTTCCAGCGCTTCCTGTGTAAACTCAAGTTTTACACCATCAAGCTCCATCAGCTTCTGATACTGCTTCACGATAGAATTCTTCGGTTCCTGAAGAATCCGAAGCAGTGCCTCCCGATCAAGAAGATCCAGTGTCACAACAACCGGAACACGTCCTACGAACTCCGGAATCATTCCGAATTTCACAAGATCCTGCGGCATCACTTCTTTCAAGACTGTATCCATATCTCTCGACAGTTTCGATCCGACTTCTGCCTGGAATCCAATGGACTTCTTATCTGTTCTCGTCTCAATGATTTTATCAATTCCTTCAAATGCTCCACCACAGATAAACAGAATATTTGTTGTATCAATCTGCATGAGTTCCTGATGTGGATGCTTTCTTCCTCCCTGTGGTGGAACTGATGCAACAGTTCCCTCGAGAATCTTTAAAAGTGCCTGCTGCACACCTTCACCGGATACATCTCTTGTGATAGATGGATTTTCCGATTTTCTCGTGATTTTATCAATCTCATCCAGATAAATAATTCCATATTCTGCACGCTGAATATCTCCGTCTGCTGCCTGGATTAATTTCAGAAGAATGTTCTCCACATCTTCTCCAACATAGCCAGCCTCTGTCAGTGCAGTTGCATCTGCAATCGCAAACGGTACGTTAAGCATTCTTGCCAGCGTCTGTGCCAGCATCGTCTTACCGCATCCTGTCGGTCCAAGTAAAAGGATATTGCTCTTTTGAAGTTCGACGCCAAGATCCCGTTCTGCCATAATCCGCTTATAATGATTATATACAGAAACTGCCAAAACTTTCTTTGCCTCATCCTGTCCAATGACATAATCATCAAGAAATGCTTTAATTTCTTCCGGTTTCATCAGATTAATATCATCGAAAATATTATCTTCTTCATATTCAAATTCTTCTTCAATAATTTCGGAACAAATTTCCACACATTCATCACAGATAAATATGTTACTCGGTCCCGCAATTAGTTTTCTGACCTGAGACTGTGGTTTGTTGCAAAAAGAACATCTCACAGTGTCTCCTATTTTCGCTGCCATTTCTTCACCTCAGCCATATTTCTATTGATAGACACAAAGGAGTTGCTCTAAGAGAACAACTCCCAGTGTGTAAGATTAACGACTTGTAACAACTTCGTCAATCAATCCATACTCTTTTGCTTCCTGAGCGCTCATAAAATTATCGCGCTCTGTATCTCTCTGGATTACCTCCAACGGCTGTCCCGTATTTGCAGCCAGTATTGTGTTTAACTTATGACGGGTTTTAATAATATGCTCTGCAGCGATCTGAATCTCTGTTGCCTGTCCCTGCGCGCCGCCGGATGGCTGGTGGATCATAATCTCTGCATTCGGAAGTGCAAGACGCTTTCCTTTTGTACCGCCTGACAACAGGAAAGAGCCCATACTTGCGGCCATTCCCATACACATTGTAGATACATCACATTTGATGTACTGCATTGTATCATAAATTGCCATTCCTGCTGTAACAGATCCTCCCGGACTGTTAATATACATATGAATATCCTTATCCGGATCTTCTGCCTCCAGGAACAGGAGCTGCGCCACAATTACGCTCGCCAATCCATCTGTTACTTCCTCTCCGAGAAAAATAATACGCTCTTTTAACAGTCTGGAATAAATATCGTAAGAACGCTCTCCGCGGCTGTTTTGTTCAATGACATAAGGAATTACGCTCATATATCTGCCTCCATCTTTCTATAAACATTTCAAATTTGAAACGGTTCTTACTCTTCTACTGCATTCTCAGCAACGAATGTAACAGCTTCCTGAACAGCCATATCTGCTTTCATCTGCTCTTTCTCACGGTCTCCCATGAATCCTAACAGCTTATCTGCTTCCATTCCGTAAGCTTTTGCCATCTTCTCGATTTCTTCCATGAACTTCTCTTCGCTCACTTCAATGTTCTCTGCTGCAACGATTGCTTCAAGAACAAGTCTTGTCTGGATTCTCTTAAGAGCCTGTGGGCGCAGTTCTTCTATCATCTGCTCTGCTGTCACACCTGTAAACTGGAAGTACTGATCCATTGTAAGTCCCTGCTGCTGAATTCTCTGTGCAAAATCATTTGCCATCTGATTCGCTTCTGTATCGATCATTGCTTCCGGAATCTCCATCTGCGCATTCTCTACTGCTTTTTCTACTGCCTGGTCTTCTCTTTTTCTCTTACCGTCAGCAGCTTTCTGCTCTTTGATCTTTGCTTTTGTATCAGCTTTTAATTCCTCTAATGTCGCAAATTCAGAAATCTCTGCTGCAAATTCATCATCTAATTCCGGAACTTCTTTTACGCTGATCTTATGTACTGTACATTTGAATACAGCCGGTTTTCCCTTTAATTCTTCTGCATGATAATCTTCCGGGAATGTTACATTTACTTCTGTCTCTTTCTCAAGCTCTGCTCCGATCAGCTGTTCTTCGAATCCAGGAATGAAAGCTCCTGATCCGATTGTCAGCGGATAGTTCTCGCCTTTTCCGCCTTCAAATGCAACGCCGTCAACAAATCCTTCAAAATCAAGAACAACATCATCTTTATCCTGAACTGCACGATCTGTTACTTCAACGATTCTTGCATTCTTTTCAGCTTCCTGAGTTAATTTTTCTTCGATTTCTTTTGCTGTTACGCGTGTAGATGTCTTATCTACTTTCAGTCCTTTATATTCTCCAAGTGTTACTTCCGGTTTCACTGCTACTTCTGCTGTGAAGATGAAAGATTTTCCTTTTTCAATCTGTGTTACTTCGATCTTCGGCTGAGAAACGATCTCGATATCTGCTTCATCATATGCTTTTGCATACTCTCTCTGAATCAGAGCATTTGCTGCATCGTCAAAGAAGATTTCTGCTCCGTACATTTTCTCTACCATTGCGCGAGGAGCTTTTCCTTTACGGAATCCCGGAAGGCTGATGTTTTTCTTCTGTTTGTTATATGCACCCTGAAGTGCTTTCTCAAATTCTTCTGCTGAAACTTCGATTGTAAGTTTTGCCATGTTTTTTTCTAATTTTTCCACCTGTAAACTCATTTTTAGTGTTTCCTCCTTAAAATATATGCTTTCTGGCTGCTGCTCAGCCGTACTTAATGCCAAATATACATACTCGCAATCATTGAACTAGTATATCATAAAGTCTCTCAAAATGCTAGTCTTGAATTTCATCTAAACGCAGTATTTTTATGATTAATTCATCAAGATCTTCATCTGCAATAGCATATTCTTTCTTTTCATTCCTTGCAACTGTTACTTTCAGTGTCTTTTCTTTCCCATAGCTGATTTCTTTCCAATAGGTATTCAGAAGTTCATATGAATGGCGGATAAACTCTGTCTGCATCTGTTCATTGATTTCTTTCTCAGTTCCTTTGTACTCTCCGTTTTTTGCCTTCTGCATGATCTCTTCCGAGTCCTGCTGTACTCCTGCTACAAATTTAGGAAATACATCCACTGGTTCATACTCCACAGAAACTTCATATTCATGTTTTCCCGTTTCTTCAACTTCTGTTACCTCATAGCGCATTACAAGGAAAATCTGTCTGCATACTTCGATAAAATCGTTCCGCATTCCTTCGCTGACCTGCATTCCACCGATAATATTGCGATCAACAAATGAAATAATCTCTGTCTCGTATTCCTTCTCAAGATCCGCTTTCGTTTCTTTCTCCGTAAAAGTCAAAGCCTTCGTCATATCTCCCTGAAACATCTGGTCCAGCTTCGCTTCTACAAATCCTTTTGCATCAAATGCCTTCCCACAGGCGGTCAGCGCTCCTGCAGTAAAAAACAGCATAAGAATCATTCCGGCAAATTTCTGTAATCTTTTTATTTTCCTCATTTTCCACCTCTGTCTCACCGCATTTTCTATGCTTTTCTGAAAAAGAATCTATCTTGCATTTTACCAAAGCCACTTAGAAAATTCAAGTAAAAGGACATTTGTACTTCCCGGTTCTTCTCTCCTTTACATTTCCTTTGTCCTGTATTATGATACTCTGGTAGAAAAATATCAGATATCAGCTAATTGTCAAAGGAGATTCAGCCAATGGAAATCGAACGCAAATATCTTATCCACACCCTGCCGGAGAATCTGGAAAACTATCCGCACCGTATAATCGAACAAGGGTACTTATCCACCGAACCGGTTGTCCGTATCCGCCGCGACAACGATGAATATATCTTAACTTATAAGTCAAAAGGGCTTATGGTGCGGGAAGAATATAATCTTCCCCTTACAAAAGACTCCTACATGCATTTGCGTGAGAAAATCGACGGACGTCTCATTATAAAAAAACGTTATCTGATTCCTCTTTCAAATGAATTAACCATCGAACTTGACATATTCGGCGGCGATCTTGCGCCGCTTATGTTGGCAGAAGTAGAATTTCCGAACGAAACTTCCGCTAACAGCTTCACTCCGCCTAAATGGTTCGGAGAAGACGTAACATTTTCCGGCGAATACCATAACAGCCGGCTTAGCCAGATATAGAATATCAGAAATAGGCAGAACTCTTCTTTTGGAGAAAAGTCCTGCCTAATGCTTAATATCATCTTTTCAAATTTTCTTAATATGTTCCAAGTCCAAACTCTTCATGTACTGCATTCAGCGCTTTATCCAGATCACTTTCTGCAATCAATACCGTAATGCGGATCTCTGAAGTAGATATCATATTGATGTTAATCCTGCTATTATAAAGAGCTTCGAACATCTGAGCTGCCACACCAGGGTTAGACATCATACCATCTCCTACAACAGATACCTTTGCCACATCTTTTTTGTACTTTACTTCTTTGATCGTCAACGCCTCTTTATGTTCTTCTAAAACATTCAAAGCTGCTTCCAAGTCACTCTCTGCTACAGTAAAGGAGATATCCTTTGTTCCTTCGCGGCCGATCGACTGCAAAATAATATCGATATTAATCTTATTTTTTGCAAGCGTATTGAAAATCTTAAATGCAACGCCCGGTTTATCATCAATTCCAATCACGGAAATTCTTACAATGTCTTTCTCTCCCGCTACGCCTGTAACTAACATTCTTTCCATTTTTACCGTCTCCTTTACAATCGTTCCTTCATTTTCATTTAAGCTGGAACGCACAACTAACTGCACCCCGTATTTCTTTGCCATTTCTACGGAACGATTATGCAGCACCTTTGCGCCGTGGGCTGCCAACTCCAGCATTTCGTCATATGTAACTGCTTCTAGTTTTCTTGCATTTTTAACAACTCTTGGATCTGCTGTGTATACACCGTCTACATCTGTGTAAATCTCACACTGATCCGCATGAAGTACTGACGCAAGCGCCACTGCCGTTGTATCAGAACCGCCACGTCCAAGCGTTGCATAATCATCATACTTATTCACTGCCTGAAATCCTGTCACAATAACGATCTTGCCGGATTCTAATTCATGGTAGATTCTCTCTGTATCCACTTTTTTAAATCGGGCATTTCCGTAGGTAGATGTGGAATACATCATTACTTGAAATGCATTTAACGACACCGCCGGAACTCCAAGTGCATTAATTGCCATTGCCATTAAAGAAACAGATACCTGCTCCCCTGTTGTCAATAGCATATCCAATTCTCTCTTTGACGCGTTCGGATTAATCTCTTTCGCTTTTTCCAGCAATTCGTCAGTTGTATCTCCCATTGCAGAAAGAACCACCACTACTTGATGACCTTTTTTATAATCTTCAATGCATCTGCGCGCCACACGATAGATCCGCTCTTTGTCAGCAACAGATGAACCTCCAAATTTTTTTACTATCAGCATATTTTCCTCCAATATGATACGGATTCTCTGAAAATACCCGCGAATTTTCTTATGCAGACTCTGCAATAGCCGCTATTCTCTGCCTGCTATTTTCAGATAATGCACTCCTTCTCTTCCCTCTAATGCCTCAATCATATCCTCCATATTTCCGGTAGAAGAAAGCACTTCAAGACTTAATGTTACTGTTGCCACTCCATTCAGCGGAATGCTCTGATGAATCGTCAAAATATTCGCTTCATATTCTGCTATCATCGCCAACAGCTCCGTCAGTACACCCGGACGATCATCCATCTGAATCACAATCGTGATTGTTTGCCCTTTTTCAGTTTCATGGAATGGAAAAATATCATCTTTGTATTTATAAAAGGAACTCCGACTGATTCCAACCTGGTCTGCCGCTTCCTGGATCGTCATCTTCTTTTCTGTCATCAGAAGACGTTTTACCTGTACAACTTTCAAAAGCACTTCCGGAAGCGCCCGCTTCGTTACTACATAAT
>CAUCYJ010000033.1:0-16035 GCA_958446945.1 uncultured Lachnospiraceae bacterium
TCCACTCCCTGTATAAATTCCATTAAATCCTTATCATCATCTGTATAAACCTCTCCATTTAACGCAGATTTCAGCACTGTCGTCAATTGGTCTACATAGTCATGATATTTTGGATTCGTGCGATCACGCGGTCTCGGCAGATCAATCTTAATATCTGCCAGTATCTTCCCGTGATTTCGTGACATCACAACGACACGGTCACTCAGATAAATAGACTCATCCACATCGTGAGTTACCATAAGTGCTGTCGTCTTTTTCTTTTGTAAAATACTTTCCAGCTGCATCTGGAGCATCTGTCTCATCTGGAAATCTACCGCTCCAAGCGGCTCATCCATTAAAAGTACCTGCGGATCACAGGCAATTGCACGAAGAAGCGCAACCCTCTGCTTCATACCACCAGAAAGTTCATGTATATAGTGATTCTCATACTCTGTAAGCTGAGCCATCTCTAATAACTCTTTCAGCGTCTGTTTGCGCTGTTCCTTCGGAACTTTCATTTTTTTCATTGGATATTCAATGTTTTCTCCAACTTTCAGCCACGGAAATAATGCATAATTCTGAAACATAAATGCACGATCTGTCCCAGGCTTGCTGACTTCTTTTCCATTTACAATAATTTTTCCATCATCCGGCTTTTGGAATCCGGCAATAATTGTCAACGTTGTTGTCTTTCCACATCCGGAAGGACCAAGCAGAGAAACAAATTCTCCCTCTCCCACCTCAAAAGAAACATCCTTCAATACCTGCGCCGGCTCTTCCGGTTTTCTCTTGTTTTTAAATGTTTTTGAAATATGTTCTACTGAAATAGACATCTCTTTCCTCTCCTCTGTACATATATCTTTGTTTACTGCCTCAATTCTAACGGTAAAAACTCTATCTGCTTGTCCTGAATCCATTCCTTTGGCACTCCAAGTTTTTCTGCCAGATATTCCGGCTGATTTAATTTCTCTACTGCCTGATTATAACTGATCACAAAATCCTCAAACGCTTTTGTTTTTGCAAATTCTTTTTCTACTACAAGCACATAGGAAATATAGTCATGAGCCGAAAGCGGTTTGTTCTCATACTGCGGTACTTTTGCTGCCTTTGTCACATCCTGAATTACCGCATCCACCTGTCCATCCTCTAATGTATAAAGAATACCTTTCTGGGTTACATCCTGAAAATTTTCCAGCTGAGGATATGTTTCCTTAGCTACCTGTTTTTCCTGTTCCCTTCCCTGACTGATTCCGACTGTTTTTACCTTCTCCCATTCATTTTTATAACTGATTACTTCTGCATTCATAATTGCAGGACCATAGATTTCCACATGTTCATTCTGCTCCACGGTATGTACGGCAACATGCTGACAATAAAATGCAAGATTAATTTCTTTCGCACTCAGTGCCCACTGAGCAAGATTGCTTCAGCAATCCTGAAACGATGAGCTTTCCAGTGAATCCTTGATTTCATACGTTTCACTCAGAAGCTCTACCGTTTCTTTCATTAGCACACCTGACAGATCGTCACCTGCGCCAATTCGAATCTCAGCATTCTCGTTCATTGCCTTCTCTTTTGGAAACCCAAAACTAATCAGGAAACCTACAACAATAAATCCAATAATAAAAATGACAACTTTTTTCTGAATACTCATGAATTATGCTTTCTTCATCTTTCTCCGAAGATATCTGTATAATGCAACAACTGCATATGCGATGATAATTCCGCTGCAAATCCAATTTGCCCAGGCTGGAAGCTCAATCATCAGTTTATTCGCCTGCTTAATTGTGTTAGATGTTCTATCGAAATCCAACACCGGTTTAAATCCCGGCATCAATAATTTGTTCGCAATATAACCGGAAATAAATCCCAATGCTACTATCATTGAAAAATACATTGCGCTGGCTCTTTTTCCGATCATCTTTGTGATCGTAAGAAGTTCCGGCACGTTCGTACCTGCTCCAGCCATCAGGTACATGATTGATATACCTGGTGCAGCTCCACTGGCTACCAGAGCTGCAATAAACGGTATATGGCCTACCGCTCAAACATACATAAATGTTGAGACAACAGCAATTCCGAATAAGGAAATCACTCCCGGCTGACCGAGATAATCATGAATAAATGACTGTGGAACAATGGTAAATAAAAATCCTGCAATCAACATTCCTGTAACACTGTACTTACTAATTGTGACTGCAAGTTCTGTCGCTGACCACCGCAGACCGCTTTTAATTTTCTCCCAGAAGGACGGTTCTTCAAACTCCAGCTGAATCATACCGCCTCCTTCGGAGTCTTCTTCATCGGTTTCAAGCTTAACAGAAACTTCTGAACCGCCATATTTTTTATTGCGCAGACCAATATGTAATTCATCTCCGCCAAAACGATTCGCAATCATTCCGATGAGCATTGGTCCTACAAATCCTGAAATTACATATATAATTGTAATTTCTTTTCCCAAAAGCCCCCATGACAGCAACACCGCCAATGGGTTGATGACTGGCGTACTTGTCATAAAGGTTAATGTGGGACCAAGATAGGCTCCGCTGTAGTACATACTGATTCCCAATGGGATCGTTCCGCAGCTGCAGATAGGAAGTAACATTCCGGTTACCGTTGTCCAGAATACCCCTCTCACTTTCGTAGAACCAATTGCTGTCTTCTGCAGATTCTCAGGCTTAATAAACTCGTGCAGCAACCCTGCAACGATAAAGCTGAAAACAACCCAGGCAGAAGAACTGTTCAGCATCGACCAGGCCGACTGGATAATGCTGTACAAAAAGTCCAATACCTCTCTCATTATAGTTTTAAAGCCTCCTCAAATGCGTTTCGCACAGCTTGTTTTGTCAGTTTCGTTACTGCTTTTTTCTCATTGATTACAAGCATACTCTTAGAAACTGAACCATACTTTTTAATATAATCGAAGTCTGTACCTGCGCGATATATTTTTACATGTACTCTGCCTTCATATTCTTTCTCTAAGACTTGAACCAAGTCCCCGAATACTTCGCATCACGCACATACACTGATATACTCGATACATGGCTTTTCCACTTTTACACCTCCCTATAATATCTATATATCTTCCTAATTATAACGGAGTTCTAAATTCTTTTCTTGTTTTATTAAAAAACCTAATATATTAATATTCATTTATTTTTGTTATGAATATTTATATCTTCTTACAAATAAATCTGCTATGATTTTTGTGAATTATTACAATTTATTCATATCTATTCATCAAGGGGGTGAGGTTTTGAGTGAAAACAAACAAGTAGATCGTATGATCCACGCCACCAAAATGAAAGATCGGCAAAATTGGCGAAAAATGGGCGGCAAAAACTATAATGTCGGAGCAATCATTTCTCTTATTATTATTGCAATCGTCTGGTATGTTGCTGCACACATCGTAGATTCTCCATTTACATTCCCGTATTTAGAGACCGTATTACATGATGTCGTTTATTCTCTATCTGATTTATACGTTCTTAAAAATCTCGGAATTACGATGCGCCGAGTTCTGACCGGTTCCTTATATGCTTTCATTATTGGTTTTCCTTTAGGAATGATTATGGGATATTCTCCTAAAATTTTGCAGGCAATGTCTCCATTTATCAACTCCTTAAGACAAGTTCCAATTATGGCGTGGGTTCCTTTATCTATTGTATGGCTTGGTATCGGTGATGGTCCAACCATTTTCCTGATCGCGTTTAGCGGTATTTTTACAATTATTTTAAATACCGTTGCAGGTGTGCAGGACATCAGTAAAGATTTCTATAATGCCGCACGATCAATGGGCGCAGGAACATTAAGCATTATAAAAGATATTGTTATTCCGGGCTCTCTTCCTGGAGTGCTGACCGGAATTCGACTGGCAATCGGGCTTGGATGGATGTCCGTTATATGAGCGGAGTTCATTGCGACAAGTGCCGGGTTCGGTTACATAATGGTGGAAGCTCAGGGCCGTTTACAGACTTCAACAGTTATCGCATATATGATAATTGCCGGTCTGATTGGTTTCCTGATCGACACTGTTCTTGTACTTTGTGAAAGAGTACTGTTACAGTGGAAAGCATAACACAGACGGAGACAACAGCATGTCCGCCAGATTGCTGCCGTCTATAGAAAGCCTGAAGAAATAACTGATTTTCATTATTTCTTCAGGCTTTATTTATTTTTTATATATTTCACTCTGTCTTCATTCGAAAATCAAATACATCTTTGGATTACTTTCTTTTTCCAGATTCCTCTGCTATAATGACTTTGCAAATATTAATAAATATTAATTTTTTAATATGACATACGAAGGGGGAAATGACATGAAAAAGAAAGTTTTAGCAGCATTTCTCGCTACTGCAATGGTATGCGGTCTTCTCACAGGCTGTCATGACAGTAGTAAGAATGAAGCTACGATCGACATCAAGAAAACAAGCTACGATCCAAAAGAAGAAGTCAAAGACTTTGAATTCGGAGAGTTAAATGATGTAGAAAAGGATTATGTAATTGAGATGGGTTACAATAACTGTGACCATATGGTTGCTTCAATCATCGGTGAGAAAGCCGGTATTTACGAGGCAATGGGATTAAATGTTAATCTTACAAAATCAGGCGAAACAACAAAAGCACTTATTAGCGGCGCAATGGACGTTGGTTACATTGGTGTTGGCGCTGCCGGTCTTTCACAAAATCCACCATACTTTATTGCATCTGCAAACCACACTGGTGGTTCCCGCTACTTAGTAGTAAGTAATGACATTAAAGAAGCAAAAGATATCGAAGGCAAAACACTTGCAATGCCTGCTGAACCTGCTGAAGATTCAGAATGGCGCGGTTGGGCAAGAGATTATGGATTTTCCTATAATAAAGAAGATTATGACATTGTCAGCATGGGACAAGCTGATGCTATGTTCGCATTAAAAGCCGGTCAGATTGACGGCTTCGTCTGCTGAGACCCTTATGCCTCTCAGGCAGAGTTCGAAGGTTTCGGACATATTATGTGTATCAGTTGGGGAACAAATCTTGATGAAAACGGTAAGGTACCGGATGCTGACTCCTGGGCAAGATGCTGTACGCTCAGTATGAATAAAGACTTTGAGCAGAAATGCCCAGAACTTGCTCGTCGTCTCGTATATGCGCACACACTTGCAGTTCAGTATTTATACACGCATCCTTATAATGCAGCGATGATGTTTGCCGATGGATTTGACTGTGATCCATATGTAGCGCTTCGTACAGTCTATATGAAAACTGTTGCAGAAGGCCGTACAATCACATGGCACTGGTCAGAATCTAACCTGGAAAATGATGAGAAATTTGACACACAGTGGCAAAATCCATCGATTCCGGAAGTTGATATTAACTACAAATCAATTTATGAAGAATCACTCCAGAAAGCCACTACATTACATGAATCAGCAGGTACTCGTGATTTTGAAGAATTCATAAAAGAAGACGTTGATCCAATTTCACCACTTGGAATTACATTTGAAGATTGGTACAACAATGCAAAAACGATTGATGGTATCTCTGATGAAGACGCTGTTGACATTTCTAAAACAGCAACTCCGTATCTCAACGAGAATCTAAAAGAGAAAGATAAATAAGCATTAAAAATTCCTGCGTCAGATTAATTTGGTGCAGGAATTTTTTCTGTTTCTTCGATTGTATATGGAAAATCTACAATAAACATTGTTCCTTTTCCGATTTCTGTTTTTACCCGGATAGTTCCTCCATGTTCTTCTGTCAGACGCTTTACAACAGTAAGCCCAATGCCGGTTCCCTCACTCACTTTTTTGGTTGTAAAAAATGGTTGGAATACTTTCTGTTTAATCTCTGTTGGAATCCCTTCACCACTATCTTCGATAATAAGTCTTACAAACTTATCATCATCTGTACTTAGACCAAATTCAATTTTTAATACCCCTCCTTTTTTCATTGCATGAACTGCATTCGTAGCTAAATTCAGCACAATCTGATTGAGCGATCCAACCTGTCCGTGTATTTTATATGGCGTTTTGCAAATATTTTCCTGTAACACAATATTTTCCGGAAGTATTTTTTTTACAATATTTATAGCCTCGTGCATTGCATAAACCGCATCATAATCTGTCAAAACTTTTTCCGCTTTTCCCTGTCTGCTGTAATCCAATAATTGTCTTGCCAATTCCCCGCAGCGAACAGCTGAGGTTTTCAGTTCATTAATCTCATCCGGCATTTCTTTCTGTACAACTTCATTTTCTTCTAATAATTCTGCATATAAAACAATCGGTGTCATCAAATTGTTAAATTCATGCGCAATTGCTCCGGTCAATACCCCCAAAGTTTTGGAATGATTGTATTTCTTCATTAAACCTTCCTGCTTTTTCATTGTCTCATTCAGCGTCTTTTCGTGCTGAAGTTCTTTGACCAATTCTGTTTCCTTCTTATGATGTTCCTGTAATTTATAAATGAATCCGATTGCTGTCACAACTAATAATATGCCGATCAAACTAAAATCCAATGAAATCCGTTCCAATGGAGTTACTAATTCATTATAATTCTCAATAATATACAAAAATAGCTTTTCTTCTCCGATTGTAATCGTCTCGCAGGCAATTAGTTTTTTTGTATTTTTTAGCGCCCCCCCGTTTGTTTCATAAATCCACTTTACGGTACTTCCTTTTCCAGCAGTATGTGATATCGAAATATCTTCTTTCCTGTAAGCTCCGGGCATAATCGTTTTTCCTGCCTCGTTCTGAACAATGCAGTATCTTCCATTTTCTGTTTCTAATGCAGATAGTGCCTGTTCTTCTTCATAAATTTCGTCCAGGTCCAGCTGTACACGCACATATCCGGTAATTTTCCCCCTGACAGAAATTGTTTTCAGCATATATAAAACATACGCCTCTTCCTCTGTTTGTTCGATCGGTCCTATAGCAACTTCTCCAGGCTTTTTTAGCATTTCTGCGCATTGTTTCTGCTCCCACTCCTGTTGTTTTCTAACCTCTTCCAGCGGCACATATTCGCAGCGTTCTCCCATCTTGATACTTCCGGTCTCTATCTCATCTAAATTTTCCATATCTCCTGAAAAAGCTGCATATACTAAATCTCTTTTTGATTCTAAAGTCGAAAATAAACTTCTTGCATTTACTTTTGCTAAGCTTTTCATATTTTCTTCTTCCCGTGAAATAATCATTTTTTCTACACTTGAATAGCTAAAAAACACAACTCCAACTAAGCAAACGATACTCGCACATGCTATTATTATTTGTCTCATTAATAATTTCTTATTTCTCATAAATGTCTCCTATAATGTTTGACTTAAAAAAAGATGGCCGCTATAATCTTTATAGGTAATGCTAAAATCTCGTTACCTATAAAACACATAGAAAGGACTTCTCCTATGAATGATATTTCTGTTTTAGTAGTGGATGACGAACAATCCGTTCTAAAAGCAATCTCTTATGTTTTGAAACATGAAAATATAAATTGCTGCTGTGCATCAAACTGCAAACAAGCTTTTGACTATTTACAGGCACAGACTTTTGATGTTATTTTGCTGGATATTATGATGCCTGAGCAAGATGGATTTTCTTTTTTGAAAGAATTGCGCGAAATGGATGTTATGACTCCTGTAATTCTTTTAAGCGGTCGCGAAGAAGATGCTGTACAGGTACAAGGATTGGGTCTTGGCGCTGATGATTATATGACCAAGCCATTCAGCAAAGTCATTTTAGTTTCCAAAATACGGGCGATCGTCAGACGTACCCAACAATATACAACTCCTGCTGTAACACCTGTCAGTCCAATACTTCAGCGCGGATGTTTTACTCTGCATCTGGATTCACAGCTTGTCCTAAAAAATGATACTGAGATTTCTCTTTCTTCTAAAGAATTTGCACTGCTCTATTTTTTTCTCGAAAATTCCGAAAAGATTTTATCTAAGAAAGAAATCTTCTCAAGAGTCTGGCAAAGTGATGTGACGGATGATAATACCATTCTTGTCTATATCAAACGTTTGCGCGATAAAATAGAAGATACGCCCTCTAAACCTGTACATCTTACTACAGTATGGGGAAAAGGATACCGGTTTTTTCCATAAAACCGATATCCTTTCTTTTTTTGATTAGAACCTCTAATCCTCACTCCCTATCAGCATTCTTCCATGCCTTCGCCAAATAAATTTACTGCTTTTCCTTCTATGACACGGAAAATACCATATCCAACTTTCGCTCCTTTTTGTCCCTGCAGCACAAATTCCATTTCATCTGCTTTATCAATATTTTGAAATTGAATTTTTTGATTCTCAACCGGAGCCGGAATAGGTTCTGTGTGTTCATACGCTTCTCCGTCGCCCAAGTCGATCATTACGGTCAGCCGAATATGTCCTCCATTGACAAGTGCAGTATTCTTACTTGCCTCATCTTCTTCAGGAGTGTTGTAAATAACAACCAGATCTTTTTTCCCGTCATTCGTCAAATCTTCTTCACAGGCAACAAGCATTGTCGCTGTTGGAAATTGTTCATAAAATGCCTGAAGAATCTTATTATCTTCCGGAACAGTCTCTGCGTAGCTCAGACTTCTTCCAACTCTGCTTCCGTCTTCATATGTTGTAACCGTTCCATTTTGGACCTGCTTTTCTTCATATAGATTTTCCAGACTTTGTCTGATGATAATTCCAGCCAGAAGAATACAGACGATAAGCACGATTTTTCCTTTCAAACTTTTAAAAAAACTTACAGTTTTTTTCATATAGTATTGCTCCTCATAGTATTTCTTATAATTACTGCAATATCTCCAAAAAGGCTGCTATTCTTGTAGATAACTGTGCTTTATCGGCATCCGAATATCCTGTCTCGATTGCTGCATACGGAATTCCCTGCTGACTGAAATGCTTTTCCACAGAGTACTTCTCCACCGTATAAGCATGGCATGGCTGTAAATGAATATCAAGAATTCCTGCAATTTGATAAGATGTTACTAATTGCTCCAGCAATTTCTTTCTCTTTTGATTCGGAGTCATAATCGCACAGGCAGTATTTTGATAGCATTCTGCTAACGAAGCTATTATATCGTCTTTCTTTACATCCGTAAAGCGAATATTAGATTTTATACATTCACAGTTTTCAAAACAAACTACTACACCGCCATTTTTTTCAACTATTTCGATAATTTTTTGATATACTCCGCCAATCGGACATCCTGTAAGCAAAATACGCGGTGCAGTTTCTGGAACTTTCTCCTCTCTTCCCAGAAATTCTTCTCTTACCTTCTCATTCGCTGCAATGCGCTCTTCACTCGTTGGCAGTTTCATATTTTCTTGCAGTTTTTCGTATACTTCCATTCCCCATGCACAAGGAGGTACTTGCTGCTGCACAGCCAACAAATCCATTGCACTCGCTCTCTGTCTGTTCGTATCATTTGCTGCTTTACGAATTGCTTCATCTGTCACTGTAATACCGAATCTCTGCTCAAGCATCTTAATCAAATAACGACTTTCAGAAGCAATCAGCGGAAGTACATATTCTTGTTCTTCCCCTTGAGGTACTTGATAATAATATACTTTCGACTGATCCTTTAAAAGTTCAAACATTTTTTTCTTTCCATCACAAGAACTTTCTGCAATAATTAAGTCTGCCTGTTCTAAAATACCGCTTTCACATATTTCACAGCATTCTCTTACAATCGGACATACATTCTTTGGCAATTCTTCCGGATACAAATCTCCATTTTCCTCTAAATGTGTAATCTGTAATGTTTGAAATCCTGCAGCCTCCAATATCTCTACCGGAACAAAGGAACAAAAATAAATTGCTGCTTTTTTATGTTTCTTATGACAATCATCGATCCATTTTTTTACTTCTTCTTTTCTCATTATTGTTCCTCTTTCCTTGCTCGAATCATTTCCAAATATGCTTCAATTCGTGTACGGATCTGCCCTGCATCCCCTTCTGTAAAATCTGTTTCTATATGCAGCAGTGGGATACCGCACTTCTCACAAACTCTCTTAATATTCTCGGTTTCGATTGCAAATGGATTACATGAATGTAGCGTAATACTGATGATTCCATCTGCTTTCCATTCAGAAATCGTTTCTTCCACTTGCTTCATACGTCTCGTATTTGGTGAAACTACTGCACAAGGTACCTCAATATATTTTTCCGCAATCCGTATGTATGGATCTCTTGACTCGTCTTCATCTACAAGTCTTCTTCTGGAAGAAATTCCGCAGCATCCTTCGTAACAGACGACAGCGCCTCCCAGTTCCTCAATCACTTTGATTGTTTTCTCTTCTATACCGCCCATTCCGGCTCCGGATACGATTAACCTTGGACGATTCGGATCTGGTTCAAATGGATATTTCCCTTTCTTCCAGTTTTCCTCGCACTCATTTAAGATTTCATCCATTCTCTTATATTTCTCTTCTTTATCGAACATATACTGCTCGCCTTCCATAATATCCCGCATCCGCATCCCTGTAATTGCCGGCGGATCATAACGTCCCAGTTCGTAAATTCTAGCAGCCTGTTTTCGCTCCTTATTACACCATTTAATTGCAGCATTTAATTTTTCTTCTGTAATCTCTACATCGAATTTCTCTGCAAGACCTTTCGCAAACGTCCGCAGTTCCATTGTCCACATTTCCAGGGAACGGTCATAATCCGGAAGATTCGGCAAATGAATTACCTGCATTGGTTTAAGTTCGCCTAAAAGCTCATACATCTTTTTCTTTCCGTCGCATGTCGTTTCCCCTACGACAACATCTGAAAAATATGCATACGGACAGCTCTCTTCCAATGCATGTCCATAGCTTGACTTAATCAACGGACACAAATTCTTTGGAAGTCTTGTTTCTGCTGTCGGAATCGATAATGCGCTTTTTCCGCACAATCCTACCTGATACAATCCCGCTGCCAAAATAATTTCAGCAGGTGTATACTGACAGAATGAACCGCAAATATTTTTTCCACTGTCTTTCAATTCCTTGATTTTCAAAAATCCTTGTCTTCTGGCATCTGCAAAATTCTCAAACTGTTCTGGTAATGATGTTTTCATAGATTATCCTCTTATCTTTCTCCACTATTCCTCAAAAAGGATCAGCCTTCACACACAGCTGATCCTTTTATAACTGGTTTTTATTTCTCAGTTCTCTCCCGCTTTACCTTATTCCTTCTCTACCCTGCAAGGAACAGATTTCATTGTAACAAATCCTGTAATTGGATCGTTATACGCAAGACTTGTAAGCTCATTTACATTTCCAATCTTCCACGCCTCCGGCATATACTCACTTCCGCCTCCGTGAGGAATATGGATGCAATGTCTTGCAATCTCACAGACGCGAACTTTAAACCGCCCTGTGCCAAATGGCGTCGTAACTCTCGCCCAAGCTCCATCTGTCAGCTCAAGTTCGCCTGCATCCTCCGGTGAAAGATCCATATATGGATATGGCTCTAACTTCGCAATTCCCGGAAGATTTGCTCCAAACACTCCCATCCTGTGCATACTTCTTGCACCGGTCGTCATGGTAAACGGATATTCCGGGCAATCCATATCCGGAAGCGACCGCATATCCTGATATTCTGGGTATGGAGTGAATCCATTCTCTTCTAAATATACGGAACAAATTTCAAATTTTCCTGATGGCGTTGGAAATCCCGATTTTCCATCACTTCTTAGCAATCCCTTTTCGTATTTACGATATACGCGTTCCTTCTGTGAAGCAGGGCCCTTCCAATCATTTGCATATGGCGCTGATCCATTGAGCAACCACTCTTTTAACTCCTCTTCGTTTCCCGGATAATCTTCTCCAATTCCAAGCCGTTTCGCTAATGCCGAGAAAATCAATACATCATCTCTGCATTCTCCAAATGGCTCTGCTGCCGGCGGCTGAAGCGTCTGCCTTCCATCTGCTCCTGTAGTCAGCGACCACGTTTCAAACATTGTACTTGCCGGAAATACCACATCTGCAAAACGGGCATCTTCTGTCATATAGCGGTCTGAAACAATCAGGCAATCCAACTTCTTATATACTTCCCGCCATTTATTGCTGTCCGGGAATGTCAATACCGGCGAACCTCCTGCCAGAAGAAGCGCACGCACCGGATACGGATCATCATTCAAAACTGCTTCCGGAAATCTGCAGAACTGTCCGCCTTCCATGAATTTATAGAACATTGGAAATTCTTTCATTCCAATTAGTTGATTTTCCTCCGGCAAATCATACAGCTGAAACGTCGGCTGATTCTGACAATTAAAATAAATTCCACCTTCTACATCTAATTTCCCCGTGATCGCCCACAGTGTAAAGATTGCTCTATTATTCTGAATTGCACTTAGCTGATACTCTAAGCCAGTATACGCAATTAGAGAAATCTTTTCTGTAGAACAGAATAACTCTGTCAATTCTTTTATTTTCTCTATAGAAACCCCACAAAATCTCGACAAATCATGCAGTTCCAATGATTCTACATATTTTCTAAACGCTTCAAATCCTCTTGTATACTCTGATACAAATTCTTTATCGTAACATTCCTGTTCAATAATCAGCTTGAGCATTGCCAACGCCAATGCCCCATCTGCCCCCGGAATTACAGGAATCCACAAGTCAGCCAACTCTCCCATTCCTGTTTTCCGCGGATCAATTACTACAATCTTTGCTCCTCGTTCCTTTGCTTTCTGAATTCCCCGATATTCTCCCCGTGGTCCGCAGTCTGTCATTGGATTTTTTCCCCAGATGAAAATATAATCACTATGTGCCACATCTTGAATCATCTGTCTTGTATTGAGCCCGGACGTGGTTACCGGTGTAACCGTGCTGGATGCCATATTACAAATAGATCCTGCATTAAAATCATTCGGAGAACCAAGTCGCTTCATAAAACATGGCTCGGATTTTCCGGAAAAGATGCGGGCAATCGGCATCCCAAGAATTCCTCTTCCCTGATAAGAAGCCAGCGCCCGCGCTCCATAAGTTTTTCTTGTCTTATCCAAAAGCTCCGCTGCATAATCCAGTGCCTCATCCCATGTAGCTTTTCTGAATTTCCCTTCACCTTTTTCTCCAATCCGGATCAGTGGATGTGAAATACGATCAGCGCTATAAAGCAGTTCCGGCGTCAATGCCCCTCTTGCACATACTCGCCCCTGCGGAGAATCCTGATCTGCCTCCACTCTCCTAATCTTTCCATCTTCTACGGTAACTTTCACATGACAGCCGCCCTGACACATTCCACATTTTCGATGAATGATCATAATTATCTCCTTTCCACCTTACATTTCACTACAATATTCTTTCAGCATACTGATTGCCCGCTCGCCTACTTTGGACAAATTGCGCTCACAATGCCAAAACAAATATAACTGACGTTTTGTTTCAATTTCAGGAAACTCAAATACCAGAACCCGCTTCTGTTCCAGATAATCTTTTACTGCCAGACTGCTGACAAAGCCAATTCCTACGCCTTCCGCAACAACCCTTTTTAGAGTTTCTGTCGTCTGAACCTCAGCTGCAACCTGAATTTTATCACTCTCCAGACCGAGTTTTCTCTCTACATTATCTGCGGCAGTCTTTGTTCCACTGCCCATTTCTCTAATAACAAAATTCTCCCTTTTTAGTTCATTTCTATCGAAGTTTCCTTTATAATCACGATATTTTTTTATATTAGGAGTAATCAGAACAATTTCATCCTTAATTAATGGCTCAAAAAATAACTTTGCACTTGATGAACGTATACTTCCTACACCAATCTCCTGCTCAAAATGCAGTATTTTCTGCAGCACCTCTGTGCTGTCTCCCTCCGATATTTTATATCCGATATCAGGATTCTTTTTCTTAGAATAAGCTAAAAATCCCGGGAAAATGTAATTTGCCGGAACGCTTGAGGAAGCAAACATCACATCTCCTGCGATCTTTTCTCCTTTATTCTTGATTTTTTGAATTGCATCTTCTTCTGCCTTTAACATCTGAACAGCATAAGGATAAAACAAAAGTCCAGCTTCTGATAATACAATATCTTTTGTTGAACGAATCAAAAGCTGTTCTCCAAGCTCTTTTTCTAGTGTTTTAATATGCATGCTGATCGTTGGCTGTGAAACAAACATTTCCTTTGCTGCCAGCGAGAAGCTTTTATGATTCACAACGCTGACAAGCGATTTTATCTGCTCCAGATTCATTTGTATTCCTCTTTCCTGCTTTCATTTCTACCCTTTATTATAGGAAGAAACAGGTTAAAGGTCTAATTGAAATTCTGAATATATTTATTGATATTATCAATAAATATGCATATCTTTCTAAAATCTCAATGAGAGGCAGCTCAGTCCGCCATCAATTTTTCGATATTCAGACGTATCTGTCGTAATCACTTTGTAACCGGCACTCTTAACTGCCGCAGCCACTTTCGGATATCCCTCCGGTACAATTACCGTTCCATTTACCCAAATACAGTTGGCAGCATATGCCTCGTCTTCCGGGATTACAATTTTCTTCGCATCTTTAAACTCGTCCTTGTCTACGAATTCACCAGATACGAGAAATGTATTATTTTCAAGATAATTCACACCCGTCTTCAAGTGAAGCACTTCTTTCAACGTTACTTCAGATCCTGTCAGGCCATATTTCTCAAGAATTTCAATAAACTGGCGGATGCCTTCTTCATTTGTTCTTGCAGAACGTCCCACATAAAAATGATCTCCAACCATCATAACATCGCCGCCTTCTAAAGTTCCAGGCGCTTTAATATATTCAATCTGATCATCCGCGTAAAACTTACGGATCGTATCAACAATATACTCTGGTTCCTTATTTCTTGAAGCTGCGCCCGGATTTGTAATAATGGCGCACTTACGAGTCACAACTGCCGCATCTTCCACAAAACAGGAATCCGGAAATTCTTCCAGTGGTTCTAATTCTGTCACTTCTACGCCACATTTTTTCAGCGCTGCTATATATGCATCATGTTGCTTTACTGCAAGCTCATAATCCGGTTTTCCCAATTCCGGCGCTGACGTGATCCCTTCCATTAAAGTTTTTGACGGTTTTCTTACAATTACATTATGAAACATCATTACCCCTCCATAGCATTTTGCAAATTATATTGTTATATTTATTCATATTTTATGTATATTTATACCATATCTATTACTCTGCTGTAAAGAGTCTTTGGAAAATTTTTTCAGAAAGATATCCTGCTCCTTCCCCTACTTTTCTTCCTGACAATATATATTGTTTCAAATTTCTCTGAAGTGTCGTTTCTTCCGGAAGTGATTCCCACGGAATATCCGTACGTTTATATACCCATTGCATAAAACTGTCACTTTCTTCCTCTACATGCTGTATCACAAATTCTTTCTGAAAGCGGATAATCTTTGAATTAGATGAAAGCACATCTCTTAATGCGGGTGCAAGCAGCCAGGAGGAGCATCTTATTTTTGCATGTATATACGCCGGAAAATATTGACGCACAAATATTCCTGCCAACCGATATGATCTGTGTACTGCCTCTAGCTCCAGATTAGCGTCTGATGGAATATGCAGACTAATGTAGCGCTGCTCCTTGCCGTTCTTCCGGTTTTCTTTAAACTCATATTCCAATTCTCCAATACGAAATAATTTTCCTGACAATTGTCTGACTGTCCACCATTCCCGATCAAATCCGTATATGCCAAAGCTTTCGTGATGTTCCCGCACAAATCTTGAAAAACATTTCAGAGAATCAATAAAAATTTCATCTGATATTCCCCATTTCTGGTAAAGCAAATATGTTTTCAATCCACAATCCAGCATACAAGTCAACATTTTCAATCCTTGTGAGTCTTCTCCCAAAGTTTCCCGCAATTCTTTTACCCCTGTTTCCCATGTTTTCTCATGAAAAAGCTGTGTCATCACCTCTTCTATTTTTTCCCAATTTTGTGTTTCCTTCAATTCTTTATACAGCGCCAGTATTTTCTCTGTTACTTCCTTTGGCATTTCCAGTTTGGAGCAAAATTCTCTGAGACTGTTCATTTTCTTTTTCCTCCTTACATATACAAAAAAACACCATATATCAATGATATACGGTGCTTATCTATACCTTCAAAACCACA
>CAUCYJ010000034.1:0-15721 GCA_958446945.1 uncultured Lachnospiraceae bacterium
TAATCACAGTTAAATAAAATCATTTGTATCTTCCTTTCTCTTCGTCTGACTGTTTTCTCGTTCGAAGTCTTGTTCTCTAATGTTTATTATATACTATAGTTCTGTTGCTCCACAAGGTTTTTAAATAATAATGCAAACAAGTCCACCGTTACTGTCATTCACAATTTTCTGCATCGTATCTTGAAGTTTTATTTGACTTTCTTCATTAATCATAGCAATTTTATTCCTCATTCCATCCTGCACAAGCTCTTCCACGGATTTTCCAAAAATATTTGTTTTCCAGATCCCTTCTTCTGTTTCTGCTTCTTTTTTTATAAAATTGATTAAATCCTGTGCCTGCTGTTCATTTCCGACAATCGGTGCAATCTCACTGTCAATATTTGCACGAATCATATGAATCGACGGTGCATGTGCATGGATCTTAACTCCATATTTATTTCCCTGACGGATGAGTACAGGCGTTTCCAGGGTAATTTCTTCTTTCTGAGGACTGACAACCCCATACCCTTTCATCTGTACTGCATCCATTGCTTCTTTTACCGACTCATATTCAGTTCGAAGCATCGCCAAATGTTTCATTGTATGAATCAATTCATACTCTCCTGTAATTTCTGCCCCGGTCAGATCACTTAACATTTCATAGTAATAATTTGAGGCAATCTGAATGCGAATCTTTACACATCCTGTATCCATTTCAATCTCATCAATCTTCATTTCTTCGATATAATCGCTTTCCGGTTTTTGCACGCCCTTTGCTGCATCTTTAATTTCACTTAAATTTTCCATTATTACTTTTACATGATCAAGAAGATCCTTTCGTATCTTATGATCTGCCGGAAGCATTTCCACCCATTTGGGTACAAAAAACTGCAGTTCTGATACCGGAAATTCATAAAGAACAGACTGCATAATCTTATGTATGTCTTCTTCTCGAAGCTGCTCACAATTGACCGGCATCGCTGTTACCTGATATTGCTGTTCCAACTCTTCCACAACTGCTTTTGCTTCCGCTCCATAAGGTTTCTTCGTATTCACAAGTACTATAAACGGTTTCCCTATCTCCTGCAGTTCCCGGATTGTCTTTCCTTCTGCCTCCCGGTAGTTTTCTCTCGGAATTTCTCCAATAGAACCGTCTGTTGTTATTACGATCCCAATCGTAGAATGCTCGTGAATTACCTTTTTTGTGCCAATTCCTGCCGCTTTTGTGAAAGGAATCTCTGTATCAAACCACGGGGTTTTTACCATGCGCTCCGCATCATTTTCTACATATCCTGCTGCACCTTCCACCATATAACCAACACAGTCAATCAATCGAATTTTTACTGCAATATCATCATCCAGGCAGATGATAGCTGCTTCTTTCGGAACAAATTTCGGTTCTGTCGTCATAATCGTCTTCCCTGATGCAGACTGCGGAAGCTCATCCCGCGTCCTTGCGCGGCTATGTTCGTCTGTCATATTGGGTAAAACTAACAAATCCATAAAGCGTTTAATAAATGTGGATTTTCCTGTTCTTACCGGACCTACCACTCCAATATAAATTTCTCCGTTTGTCCGGGCTTCCATATCCTTATATAAATGAAATGTATTCACTTTTTGTTACCCCCTTGTTTTTCTGATACATTTATATGAACAAACATCCAGAATATACCTCTCTGCCTATAATTTCATAAGATTCTTGTGTAAAAAAAGAAGCCCGAAGTATTTATTACTACTTCAGACTTCTCTTATTCCTTTTAAGAAAATATATTCCCGACTATTCCCACAGCATACTTCTGTGTTCAGAGGTTCCTTCTCTCATCATCAGTTCATTTACTGCTTCTTTTGCTGGTTTTCCGTCAAATAATACTGCATTGACTTCTGCGACGATCGGCATAGAAATGTCATATTTCTTAGCAAGTTTCAATCCTGCTTTTGCAGAATATACTCCTTCTACTACCATCTGCACTTCATCCATTGCTTCCTGCATTGTCTTTCCCTGACCGATCAAGATTCCCGCTCTTCTGTTACGGCTGTGCATACTTGCACATGTCACGATCAAATCTCCCATTCCTGTCAGGCCTGCGAAAGTTTCCATCTTACCTCCCATTTTTACACCGAGTCTTGTCATCTCCGCAATTCCTCTTGTAATCAGCGCTGCCTTTGTATTGTCCCCATATCCGAGTCCGTCTGCAATTCCCGCTGCCAGAGCGATTACATTTTTCAGAGAACCTCCAAGCTCAATTCCCATAATGTCAGGACTTGTATAAACACGGAAAACCTGATTCATAAAAATGTTCTGAAGGTATTCTGCTGTTTCTTTTTTCTTAGCTCCCACAACAACTGTTGTTGGTATTCCACGCCCAACTTCTTCTGCATGACTTGGTCCGGACAGTACAGCTACCTCTGCTTCCGGAAGTTCCTCCTCAATCTGCTCAGAAAGCGTCATCAGCGTCGTTTCTTCGATTCCCTTCGCCACGTTGACAATGAGCTGACCTTTCGTTAAGTAAGGTTTCATACTTCTTGCTGTACTTCTTGTAAATGGAGACGGAACCGCAAGGACAAGAACATCTTTCTCTGCCATTGCTTCTTCCAGATCATTGGTAAATTTCATATCATCCGGAAGCTTCACTCCCGGAAGTTTACTGACATGCTCTCTCTTTTCCTGCAGCATCTCTACCTCTTCCCGAATGATAGACCATACTGTAATCTCATGTCCATTTCCGTGAAGCAGAACGGATAACGCAATCCCCCAGCTTCCTGCTCCTAAAATACCTATTTTCGCCATTTTAGAACCTCCTTTTTTATTACCGTTTTATTTCTTCGCACCAATTTTGTTTTCTGTGCCATTTTTCAGACGTACAATATTAGCGCGATGTTTATAAAATGCTGATATAGCAAGTAAAACCGCAATTCCATACAATTCATAAAGATACGGCTGTTCCATATGAAAATGTCCTGTCTGTCCATAGAGAACAACTTCTGCAATAAATACTAATACAACAACAAGAGATCCCACTGATACATATTTCGTCACAGCCACCACAGAGGCAAAAATAGCAAATGCAATTACCGCCATCCAGATATTTGTAGCAAAGATCAGTCCTCCTGTTGCCGCAATTCCTTTACCGCCCTTGAACTTGAGATAAAACGGGTAATTATGCCCAAGAACAGCGCCAGCTCCCGCATACATTTTAAGAAGCGGCATCATATCACTTTTCGTATTGCGAAACAAAAAGTAAACAATGACAGCTGCTGCCACACACTTCAATGCATCTCCGAGAAATACGATCAGACCGGCTTTTTTCCCAAGCGTACGCAATGTATTCGTAGCTCCTGAGTTGCCGCTTCCATGTTCCCTGATATCTATATGATGAAGCTTTCCATAAAAATACCCGGTCTCAAAGAGTCCGCACACATATCCGATCAGAAGACAGATCAAACGTTCCATGTTCTACCGCTCCTTTTCTTTGCGTTCCCGAATAAAGAATCTTAATGATGTTCCCTTAAATCCAAATGCTTCCCGAATTTTATTTTCCAGATAACGAGTATAAGAAAAATGCATCAGCTCTTTATCATTCACAAAAATAACAAATGTCGGCGGTTTTACGGCAACCTGCGTAATATAGTAAAGTTTCAGACGTTTTCCCTTGTCTGACGGCGGCTGCTGCATCGCAACGGCTTCCATCATAATTTCGTTGAGCACGCCTGTCGCAATCCGAAGTGTCTGATTCTCAATGACCATATCAATCATATCGTACAGCTTCGGCAGTCTCTGACCTGTCTGTGCGGATACATACATAATTTCCGCATATGGCATAAAGGACAGTACCCTGCGAACTTCTTTCTCATATTCATTCATTGTCTTATCATTTTTTTCAATGGCATCCCATTTGTTTACTACGATAATAACGCCTTTTCCTCTCTCATGTGCAATTCCGGCAATCTTTGCATCCTGCTCTGTGACACCTTCCACAGCATCAATCACAACAAGAACTACATCTGCCCGCTCCACGGCTGTAACTGTACGGATAATACTGTAACGTTCCAGTTCTTCTTTGATCTTGTTCTTTTTCCGAAGTCCTGCTGTATCAATAAACACATATTCTCTTCCATGATATTTGATTTCTGTATCAATCGCATCCCGAGTCGTTCCGGCAATATTGGACACAATGACACGGTTTTCTCCTACAAGTTTATTAATAATAGAGGATTTCCCTACATTCGGCTTTCCTACGATTGCAATCCGCGGTCGTTCATCTTCCTCTTCTTCCTGCTCATTTGCCGGGAAGAATTTCACTACCTCATCAAGCAGATCTCCAATTCCCAACATAGATGCTGCTGAGACCGGATGCGGATCTCCAATACCAAGATTATAAAATTCATACACATCCATCATATATTTCTGGAAACTATCCACTTTATTGACTGCCAGAATCACCGGTTTTTTAGAGCGGCGCAGCATATCTGCAACTTTCGAGTCAGAATCTACCAATCCCTGTTTCACATCTACTAAAAACAAAATGACATCTGCTGTATCAATTGCAATCTGTGCCTGCTCTCTCATCTGGGACAAAATAATATCACTGCTGTCCGGCTCAATTCCGCCTGTATCAATCAATGTAAACTCCTTATCAAGCCATGACGCATCTGCATAAATCCGGTCACGCGTCACTCCCGGAGTATCTTTTACGATAGAAATTTTTTCGCCTGCCAGAGCGTTGAATAATGTGGATTTCCCTACATTCGGACGCCCTACAATGGCTACCACTGGCTTACTCATATTTTTCACCTCTTGTTAATCTACTTTCTATTACTGCTATTTTAAACTCTGCTTCTAATCCAAAATTGCATTCAGCAAATCTGCACCGCTTGATTTTACAATATCTATCTCAACTTGTAAAGCATCTTTCAAATCTGTGACTGTCATATCATCAAGAAATACTTCTTCTCCGCTTCTAAGCATATTACAAGGGAGTAAAAGCTTGTCTCCGAGTTTCTGACCAGTAAGCTGTGCTTTTAAATCCTGTCCCGTGATCAAACCGGACACGGTAATCTTCTCGCCGAAGAAATCATTGCGGATACAATAAAGATGTATCGCTGTCTTTGGAAACTTCTCCTGTATCTGTTCTGCAAATTCTTTCAGATATGGATAGGCAAGTTTTCCTGTTGCGAGTGACACTTCCCGTTCTCTTTCGTCTCCTTTTCTCTCTCCCAGTGCTTCTGCAAATTCATTCTTCAATAACCTAATCATACCAACTCCATTTTCCAACTGAAGATAGCCATCATACCGTTCTTCCTCCGGAACTTCCTGCTCCGCGAGAATATACCATTCATCTCCTGCATGAATAAAGTGGATTCCGTGTTCTTCATACAGCTTCTTCTGCCATCTGTGGATCGTATCAAGCACCTGAACCGCGTCTTCTTTTGTAAAGGACTCAAGAGGCTCCAGACCTTCCCGATACTTTGTAAGCCCTACCGGAACAACAGAAACGCTCTGAAGCAGAGGCGCATATGCCGACATTTCACGGATACTTCTCTCAAGTTCCTCGCCGTCATTAAAACCTTTGCACAGCACAATCTGACCGTTCATCTGAATCCCGCCCTCATACAGCCTTTGAAGCTTTTTAAGCGCATCTCCGGCAAATCGATTATGAAGCATTCTGCAACGCAGCTCCGGGTTCATTGTATGAATCGAAATATTAATCGGCTCCAGATGATAAGCAATAATCCTCTCAATATCATGATCACTCATATTGGTCAATGTAATATAATTTCCCTGCAGGAAAGACAAACGTGAGTCATCATCTTTGAAATAAAGTGTATCTCGCATTCCCTTCGGCATCTGATCAATAAAACAAAAAATGCATTTATTTCTGCACGACTTGTATTCATCCATCAGCCCCTGGTCGAATTCCAATCCTAAATCCTCATCAAAATCTTTCTCGATCTCAAGCTCCCATTCTTCTCCATCTGATTTTCTGATTAAAAGAACAAGTTCTTCATCATTTGTATAATACTGGTAGTCAAATACATCTTCAATCTCAGCACCATTGATACTAAGAAGCACGTCCCCCGGCTCAATCCCAAGCTCCCATCCAATGCTTCCATTCTCAACACTGCTTACGGTATGTGTATGTTTCATCTACATTACTCCTTCATAAAAAATAAGCGGCAGATATGTCTGCCAGTTTGCATACTGGTTTTATTATAGCATAGGTCCTTCACAATTTCCAATTTTTCTGACTGATTCCCGATTGATTCTTGAAGCACACGAAAAAAAATGATATAACATTGGTAGAGAATAAAAAGAATACGGGATTTCCCTATAAAAACCAAAACAAAAGATTGGAGACCGACATGGCAAGAACAAATTTATTACAGCAGGCAATACCATATGCCCCATTAAAAATCGCAGCGCTGGAAAGTTGCAGAGATCTTGGTCAAAAAGTGAATGACTATATCGTGCAGTTCCGCCACGAAGAATCGCAGGAATCTCCTCAGTCCGCTGCCTTTGCAAATTACCGACTTGATAACTATCTTCTCGATACTGCATGTCCGAGATTTGGTTCCGGAGAAGCAAAAGGTGTGATCAAAGAATCCATTCGCGGAAAAGATCTCTATGTTATGGTGGACGTATGCAACTACAGTCTTACTTATTCCTTAAACGGACTTCCGAATCATATGTCTCCGGACGATCACTATCAGGATCTGAAGCGAATCATTTCTGCCGCAACCGGCAAAGCACGGCGTATTAACGTCATTATGCCATTTCTCTACGAGAGCCGTCAGCACAAACGTACTAAGAGAGAATCTCTCGACTGTGCTTCTGCATTAGAAGAACTGGTAGACATGGGTGTATCTAACATCGTAACATTCGATGCCCATGATCCGCGTGTACAAAATGCAATCCCGTTAAAAGGATTCGACAGCTTTAACCCGCCATATCAGTTTATGAAAGCGCTTTTCCGTTCTGTTCCGGATCTGAAAGTCGACAAGGATCATCTAATGATCATCAGCCCGGATGAAGGAGCGATGCACCGCGCAGTTTATTTCTCAAACGTACTGAAAGTAGACATGGGTATGTTCTACAAACGTCGTGATTATACGACAGTCATCGGCGGGAAAAATCCTATCGTTGCCCACGAATTTCTTGGCGATGATGTTGCCGGCAAAGACGTAATCATCCTTGACGATATGATTGCTTCCGGAGAAAGTATGTTGGATGTCGCAAAACAGTTGAAAGACCGCCATGCAAAACGTGTTTTTGTCTGCACTACTTTTGGATTATTTACAGAAGGCTTTAAGAAATTCGATGAATACTATGAAAAAGGATATATCGACCGTCTGATTACAACAAATCTGACCTATCTGCCAAAAGAGGCACTGGAAAAACCATATTTTACTGTTGCTGACATGAGCAAGTTTCTCGCATTAATCATCGATTCCATGAATCATGACATGCCGATCAGCGCTGTTTTAAATCCGACAGACCGAATTCATGCCCTACTCAAAAAATATCATCAGGAATAATTTTATAACGAAATACTGCGCGAATCTTTCTCAGACCCGCGCAGTATTTTTTCTTACGGTTTACATCTTTTACAAGGTTCATACCCTTCCCCGATCAATTCTATTTTACTTTTAGTCACTTCCTGCCGATTCTCCTTCTGTATCTCAGAAACACTTGTACAATCTAACTTATGGATTTTCTTTGTATTTGTATTCAAAATATATGTCATTTCTCCAGTTTCTAAATCTGCCGATTCATTTGCTGTTCCAGTCATTTTTCGGCTGTCACCCGTTGCATAATCAATTTCGATCCCCGGCTGCACATTATACACATATACATTAAAGGAAATGCTTTCGCCCTGATCTTCCACAGACTCTCCCTCCATCTGTACACCGGAAGCCACAAGATCATCACCTTTATAAATCGGTGTAACGCGATATCTCACATGATGATCTGTTTCTTTAATATAGTCTGCCACCATATTTTCAAACGGAAGCATTCCTTCAACATTCATATAGCGTGTCCCGGTAATCAGATTTTTCTCATTGGCATTTTCCGCTGTCAGCTGATAGCCAATCAAGTGACATCGGTTATACAAATATCCTCCGTCTACATTCTCGTACTTTTTATTTACCCAGCCGCTTGGCTTTACTTCCGAAATACTTTCCCGCTTCTCCGTAGGCATAAGCTCCTGCCCAATCGTTGCCTCTGCAATCTGTGCCCTTCCTTGTTCATCTAACTGACTGTATCTTTCTACAGCTTCCTCTGTTAACTCGTTTTCTGTAAATTCCGGTTCATTGTTATTGATAGGAACATAAGGTTCTCCGGAATATTCCGGAATTTCTTCGATTGAAATTTCTTCTGTCGAGGTCTCTTCCTGAAATCTATCTGTACTATACGTTGCCTCGCTTGCACAGGCTGTGAAGCATCCAAGCCCCAGTACGCACATCCATATAGCGATTCTTTGTTTCCATACTACTAACTTCATCTATCTTACCTCTCTTTTGTCCTTTTATCATAAATTTCTTTTCGAATATGCTCATGGGAAGTTCCCACAAATTCTTCCACAACGGCCAGCTGCCACCGCTGCAGGTCCAGTGGAAAAAACTGATCTGCCGGATAACTCCGATTCCAATGATATAAAATCAGTGTTTCTACATGTTTCTCACAAAATATCTCTGATAACTGCTCCGGCCACGTTTCCACAAAACAGTATTCTCTTTCCCCGGCTCTGTTAAAAAAATCTTCCGCAACCCCTAGAGATACGTCTGTTTCTTTCAAAAGCTGTTCTGATTCCGGCGCGATCCACAGTCTTGCATCTCCACACATATTTACGATATTCTCTATTACTGCCCGATCCCGGCTCTGTCTGCGCCGATGGAACATCATTCCCATTTTGTCATCTACACATGCGATTAGTTTCACGATAGACACCTCTTTTTCCCTAAATGATATTACAAAAAAGGTATCACAATCTCATCCTTTCTGATGACACTTGCGATACCCTCTCATCAAAGCTGCCTAGGGGACTTGAACCCCCGACCTCCGCCTTACCAAGGCGACGCTCTACCGACTGAGCCAAGGCAGCCTATCCTCTGCAACGGTTATACTATAGCGGACTTTTTCGTCTTTGTCAATAGAAAAGGGGGATTTCTCTGACAGAAATCCCCTGTATTTTCTTCTTCCTGATTTTGTTTTACAGAATATCGATATACTCTCCATTCAACGCTTTATTCATACTTCTGACTGCACAGAATTTTCCGCACATGGAACAACTGTCTTCCTGTTCCGGAGCTCTGTCATCCCGAATTTTTCTGGCAGTATCCGGATCAATCGAGCATTCCCATTGTTTTTCCCAATCAAATGTTCTTCTGGCATCTGCCATCTCATCATCAAGATCCCGCGCATGAGGAATTTTCTTTGCAATATCCGCTGCATGAGCTGCTATCCGGGAAGCAATGATTCCCTGTTTTACATCTTCCAGATTCGGAAGCGCCAGATGTTCTGCCGGAGTAACATAACACAAAAAGGCTGCTCCGGATGCTGCAGCAATTGCCCCTCCAATGGCAGATGTAATATGGTCATACCCCGGTGCAATGTCTGTTACGATTGGTCCTAACACATAAAATGGCGCCCCCATACAGATTGTCTGCTGAAGTTTCATATTCGCTGCAATCTGATCCATCGGCATATGTCCTGGTCCTTCTACAATTACCTGTACATCTTTTTCCCACGCCCGTTTTGTCAGTTCTCCTAAACGTACAAGTTCTTCAATCTGACAAACATCGCTTCCATCCGCAAGGCATCCTGGACGGCACGCATCTCCAAGTGAAATCGTCACATCATATTCCCGGCAAATTTCAAGAATTTCATCAAAGTATTCATAAAATGGATTCTCTTCTCCTGTCATACTCATCCAGGCAAATACAAGAGAACCTCCTCTGGAAACAATATTCATTTTCCGTTTATGTGTCTTAATCTGCTCAATCGTCTTACGGGTAATCCCACAATGTAATGTCACAAAATCCACACCATCTTCCGCGTGCAGACGAATCACATCGATAAAATCTTTCGCAGTCAATGTAGCAAGATCCCTCTGATAATGGATTACACTGTCATAAACAGGAACTGTTCCAATCATAGCCGGACATTCCTGTGTTAGTTTTTGTCGAAATGGCTGTGTATTTCCATGGGAAGACAAATCCATAATTGCTTCTGCTCCCATATGAACTGCAGCCATTACTTTTTGCATTTCTACATCATAATCTTTACAATCTCTGGAAACCCCAAGATTAACATTGATTTTTGTGCGCAGCATTGAACCGACTCCATTCGGATCAATGCATTTATGCTTCTTATTTGCACAGATCGCCACCTGGCCTTTTGCTACAAGTGCTCTGATCTCTTCTTCTGTACGATACTCTTTTTCTGCAACTATTTTCATTTCCGGTGTAATAATTCCCTGCTTCGCTGCATCCATCTGTGTTGTATAAGTTCTCATCTGTTTCCTCCTGTTATATGCTATGCTTCTTCACTAAAATATCCATTCAAATCAAAATTATGTTTCATTGGCCCGGAACCTTTTCCAAGATCCAGCATTGCCTCAAGCGCTCCGGAAATATATTCTTTCGCCCGTTTTACAGACAATTCCAGAGAAAATCCTTTCGCCAGATTTGAGGCAATTGCAGAAGACAGCGTACATCCCGTCCCGTGTGTATTAGAATTTGAAATCCTTCTTCCTTCAAACCACTGACAAACTCCATTAGCACATAAAAGATCATTCGCATCATTTACACTGTGGCCTCCCTTCAGAAGCACTGCACAGCCATAAGTATTTCCAATCTTTTTTGCTGCTGCTTCCATATCACTCCGCTTGGAAATCGTCATTCCTGCCAAAATCTCTGCTTCCGGAATGTTTGGTGTCACAAGTTCCGCCAATGGTAAAAGTTCCTTCGTCAGAACCTCCACCGCATCCGTTTTCATAAGTTTTGAACCACTTGTAGCAACCATGACCGGATCAACCACAATATGTCTCGCCTTATAAAATCTCAACCTCTCTGCAATGACTTGAATAAGTTCTGCGCTGGAAAGCATTCCTATCTTAACCGCATCCGGATAAATGTCCTCAAAAACCGCATCTATCTGCTCTTTCAAAAATTCCGGAGATACTTCCTGAATCCCTCTCACACCGGTTGTATTCTGCGCTGTCAATGCCGTAATTGCGCACATCCCATAAATGCCATTCATTGTCATTGTTTTCATATCTGCCTGGATTCCCGCGCCTCCACTGGAATCACTTCCGGCTATTGATAATGCTGTTTTCATAAGCCCACCTCAATTTTCTCACGGAGTATTTTTGCCGCTTGAGCCGGATCATCTGCCTTCATAATCGCCGATACGACACAGATTCCGGCAATCGGAATGCCCTTTAACACATCCAGATTATCCGCATTTAATCCGCCGATCGCATTCACCGGAATTGGAACTGCTTTACAAATATCTGCAAGCATCTTTGTTGACGTTAATATTGTCTTTACCTTTGTCGTTGTCGGATAAATTGCTCCAACTCCGAGATAATCTGCCCCCTCTTTCCATGCCTCCACTGCCTGTTCCACTGTTTTTGCCGTAGCACCAATGATCTTATCTTCTCCTAAGATACTTCTTGCAATAGAAATCGGCATATCACTCTGTCCAAGATGAACTCCATCTGCTTCAACTGCCAGTGCCACATCCAATCGATCATCAATGATAAGCGGAATATGATATTTTTTTGTTAATTTCTGCACTTTTTTTGCAAGTGCAATGTACTCTCTTGTTGTTTTTTCTTTTTCGCGAAGCTGAAGGAACGTCGCACCTCCCTTCAAGGCTTCTTCCACTCTATAAAGAAATTCTTCTTCACAAAATCCTGTACTGTCTGTGATAAAATAAAGTTTCAAATCAAAGTTTTTCAATCGTTCTCACCTCCACCTTTGCTCTGGAAAGAATCGTTTCTTCACTCCATGTCGATAATTGATCCAGAAGATTTTTCAAAAAGCTTCCGGATCCCTGTTCTGTTTCGGATAATTCTCCACAAATTCCCATAACCATACAGGCATCTACTGCCGCTTCTGATGCATCTTCTGATGCAAGGCAGGCGGCACAAACTGCTCCGAGCATACATCCGGTTCCGGTAATATTAGCTAACTGGGGCGTTCCACAATTTACAATGTACAACTGCTTTCTGTCTGCAACAAGATCTTTCTCTCCACTTGCCAGGATTACCGCATGATATTTCTCAGACAACGCCAATGCACGTTCTGCCGTTCTATCGATGCAAAGCGCTTTATCCGCATCCACTCCTGAAGAATGGTACGCACTGTCGCAAAGTGCTGTTATTTCAGAATAATTTCCTTTGACTATCGTCACTGCTTCTTCTGCAAGAAGCTCCATCGCAAAAGTTCTTCTCAGCGCTGAGCATGCCACGCCAACCGCATCCAGAACAACCGGAATCTGATATTTTTTCGCCGTTTTCAGTGAACGTCTCATTGCCTCCATCCGAATATCAGAAATATTTCCAAGATTCAGAAGCAATGCTCCTGCCGTAGCTGTAATCTCTTCTACTTCCTCCGGATGTTCTGCCATCATTGGTCTTGCTCCCATCGCCAGCACTGCATTTGCACACTGTGTCATTGAAATTGGATTTGTAATACAGTGGATCAACGCCTGTTTTCTTCTAATCATTTGTCGCAGATCTTTCATAATTTACTGATGCTCCTTCCCCTTTTTTACTGCAAAATACACCACTGCTGCCACAGCGCAGGCGCCAAGTGAAGCATAAGCTAAAAAGGACCATACGAAAGCCTCCAGGTGGAAAATATCTGCAGCAATTTTTATCACAACAAAGAAAATTGCTCCGAACGCAGCAATCATCACTGAGTTTGAAAAGACACCGCTCTTATCGCCATAACATTTCGCATCAAGCATTGCCTGGATTCTCGTAAGCATACCATTATCCGCCAACTTTCTAAGAAATACATAAGCAATGCTGCCTCCAATCAAAGTACCACAAATAAATGAAGGCACATAGAACATCCAGCTCAGTCCTTCTTTGCCCCATAAAAAGGTCATAACCGGGTAAGATACAATAGCTCCGATAATCCCTGTCCCAATGACTTCTCCAAGTACTGCAAATAAAATCTTTCCTTTCGAAATCCGATAGAAAACTCCGGATAAAAATGCTCCAAATACGGCTCCGGTCAATGCAAGCGGCGGAATTCCCATCAATGTCATACGCAAAATTCCGATAAGTGCTGCGCAGAGCAGTGAATACCATGGTCCAAGAAATACAGAGCAAACTATATTAATAAAATGCGCCATAGGACACATCCCTTCCACCCTCAAAATTGGTGATATGACAACTCCAAGAGCTACCAACATCGACAGTACAACCATTTTCAATAATCCTTTTGAACTTTTCATTTTTATTTCCTCTTTTCGTGTTTTGTACGAAGTCTTCACTACTTCGTTCGGTCGAGAATCTATTTTCTCCTCTCACCCCGAAACACGGGTTCCCATCGCAAAACTACAAGACACAAGGCGCTCCCCTTCTATCCGCCCGAAACGTTACGGGAAATTCTCCAGTCACTTCCTTTCCATTCACAGCAGATTGCGCATCGGCTTCATCCGCTGTATAACACAAAAAAACGAAAGCTACCTAATTCGATAACTTCCGTTTCATACATTACATTGCTCATTTTCTGCATCCCTACGTTGGCATTATCCAAATCAGGTTATCGGTCGAAGGTCATACCTTCCTCTCAGCCTGTCATACAAGCTCCCGTTCATTTTATTGTCTTTATCATTATAAACAAACCATTTTCAAATTGCAAGAAAATTTCAATCTAATATATCTTTCCGTAAATATTTCAAAAACACAGCAGCCACACTGCCTATGTATATTATCATACCAATTGATAACTCTCTGCCCATGCCTTTAGTTCTTCTTCGCTTGCATCCGCAGAGAATCTCTTTCCTTCTTTTAATTCCGCTCCCGGACAGGAATCCTCCAGTTCTTTATTTGTGTTCCCCATACCACTGCTGCCTGAAGTTGCCAACGGAATAATTGTCTTTCCTTTCAGATCATATTGCTCTAAAAACGTGTTCATAATGGTCGGGGCAACATACCACCAAATAGGAAAAGCTATGAAAATAACCGAATACTGATCGATTTTATTCACCTTATTTGCAACTGCAGGCCGGAATGACTTATCATTCATTTCCACACTGCTGCGGCTATTTTTATCTCTCCAGTCTAAATCGGCATCCGTGTATGGAATTTCCGGCTGAATCTCATGTAAATCCGCTCCGATAGACACTGCAAGCCGCTTCGCCAGTTTTGCTGTTACACCACTGGCACTGAAATACGCTACTAATACCTTACTCATAATCAATCCCTTTCCTTTCCAAAAAATCATATTTTATCTCTGTGCTTTAACATAGAATAGCATAAATCTGCGGCAAATGCACTCTCTACTTTTTCTTAACCGGAAGCCAGATTTCACAATAATAGTTTTCGTCCTGCGCTCCCTTCGAATATTTCGATGGATCATCATAATATTCTACACAATACCCTGCAGCAAATTCATATTCTCTAAGCGCTGGGAGCCATTCTGTAAAAATCTTTGTGTTCACATCCTGCAATGCATACGGCAAAGCACCTTTGCAAGGGAATACCGCCCATGTAAACTCCGGAATCGTCTTCACTGTAAAGCCTTCCGGAACCTCCTTGACCGGATTATATGGATCTGCAATGAGATACTCAAAAGTATCATGCCCCATGTTCAGGTCAATGTTGATTCCATATACCCCCATAACCGTTTTTCCTTTTCCCGCCTGATAATGTTCCTGCCAGAACTGCGGTACTACATCCTTTGCACCTTCATAAGAAAATTCTCTTGCATTTGCAATTACGGTAAAAGCTTCTTTTTTTACAATTCTGTAATCCATGATATATCCTCCTTCTAATGACAGTTTTACCTTCAGCGGTGCAAAAGATTTCAGCATGACCTGTCCTTTTCTGGCTGCTGTCGGCGTCACACCATGAAACCTTGTAAACGCTCGTGTAAAACTATCCGGAGAATCATATCCATATTTCATTGCAATATCTATAATCTTCTCTTTACCCGTAGCCAGATCATTTCCAGCTAGTGCAAGTCTGCGGTTCCTGATATATTCCATAAGCGTAAATCCGCAAAGCATCGCAAATCCTTTCTGAAAATAAAAAGAAGAAATATTGATATTTTCTGAAATTCTGTCTGCGGTCAACTCCTCTGTGATATGTTCCTCTATATACTGAATTGCTTTACTTATTGCATCCACCCAATCCATGCTTATTTCACCTCTTTCGCTTCGCTGTTCCTATATCCTATCAGCTCGGAGAATCATTTTCTCGACTATTCTTGCCTAAATTTGTTCTTCAAGATTCCATGCGAATTGCCATCTCCCATTCTTCTCTCAATTGTCGGATGGACTGTTGCCTTCCATTTCTGTCAGCACTTACAGCTTTTGCTGCAACCTCAAAAAGTTTGTCGCTGAGCTGCCTGCCACCTGTCCCGATTACGGTTATACTCGCCGAAGAGAGCAAAGGCTGTTGCACCCACCGCATAAACATTCGTGATTTCATCTATAACTGCGCCAACTTCATATTCTTCGGGCGACTGAAAAAGTGAACTGCCCCACATTCGTCCCATA
>CAUCYJ010000035.1:0-15262 GCA_958446945.1 uncultured Lachnospiraceae bacterium
ATTGTAACTCTCTCCGGAAACGTATATACATTAAACGATTCCCCTCTTGCAAATCCAACAAGAAGGATTCCTTTCTCTTCTGCCAATTCAACAGCTCTGCTTGTCGGCGCTGACACAGCAATCAGTGTTGGTGCGCCAATGGCCACTGCTTTTTCAAGAATTTCTGCTGCCACGCGCCCACTAAAAACAATCGTCTTATCTGCTGTATCAAGCTGTTCCCTGATACATGCGCCAAGCAGCTTCTCCACCGCATTGTGACGACCGACATCTTCTCTCATCAAAAGGATTTCCCCATCTTTCGCAAGTACCGCGCTGTGAACTCCACCGGTAAGACGAAAGCGATGTGAACGCTCATCAAGCGCAGCTGCAAGCGACATGATCTCTTTCGGAGAAATCTTCTTTTCTTCCGCTTTTTTCCCCGTTTCTTTCGCATCCTGCCTGCGCATATCACACTCTTTATCTGCTACAACTTCGATTCTGTGTTCCTGCTGCTTAACACAGATTTCCTTTATTTGTTCTGATTTCAGAATATAACCTTCTAAATACAAAAATCCATACGCAAGATCTTCCAGATACCACGGTGAGCAGAAAAATGTATGTATCATTTCTCCATTCAGATATAGATCATATTTTTCTTCCGGAACAATGTATTTTTCTTCCTTAGAAAATTCTCCTGCCCGGAAGCATACTGCCTTTTTCAGCACATATTCTATTGTATGTTCTTTTTCCCTTTTTAAATGTTTCTCCATCCCATATTCTCTCTTCATTATCAAAATGCAGACACAGCCACCGCGGCCGCGTCTGCATTTTTTCATATGAAATCTCTGCTATTTGCAAAAAACTACTGCTTATTCTGTAATCTTCTCCACTTTTACTGTACAAACTTTATATTCCGGCGTACTTGAAATGGAATCAAGCGCATCACTTGTCAGCCAGTTTGCGCCGCCTTCAATATAGTGGAACGGCATCCAGCATTCACCCGGATTCGTCTTATCTGATACATCTGCTTTCGCCTGAATTGTTCCGCGGCGAGAAGAAATCTGAACCATTTCCCCATTCTCAATACCAAGTTTTTCAGCATCCTCTGTATTAATCTCGATGAATGATTCACCTGCAATTTCATTGATTCCTGCTGTCTTATCCGTCATTGCACATGCATTATAATGATATAAGATACGTCCTGTCATCATAACCAGAGGATATTCTTCATCCGGAAGTTCCATGGAAGGTGTATATGCTGCCGGACGGAAATAGCCAAGTCCCCGCGCAAACTTACCTACATGCATGATCGGTGTTCCAGGATGTTCTTTCGATGGACATGGCCACTGTAATCCCTGTCCTGCTACTTCTTCGCTGTCCAGTCTTGCATGACTGATTCCGCCAAATGACGGTGTCACAGAAGAAATCTCATCCATAATCTCTGCCGGTGTCAGATGTGGCTGTGGATAACCCATTCGTCTCATAATTTCTGTAAAAATCCATGTATCCGGTTTTGTATCACCAGCAATCTCAACAGCTTTTCTGACACGCTGTACACGGCGCTCTGTATTCGTAAATGTTCCTTCTTTCTCAGCATAGGAACGTCCAGGAAGAATTACATCTGCAAGTTTTGCAGTCTCAGTCATAAATAATTCATCTACAACAAAGAAATCCAGCGAACTCAGTGCTTTGATCACATGGTGCGTATTTGGATCTGTACGGACCGGATCTTCTCCAAAGATAAACAAACCTTTCACTTCTCCTGTCAGCATTTTCGGGAAGCAGTCTGTTGCTTTTGTTCCGATATTCGGATTCAGCTTCGTTCCCCATGCCTCTTCAAATTTCTCAAGAATACCTGGTTTATCAATGTTCTGATATCCGGAGAACTGATTCGGAGATGCTCCCATATCACATGCTCCCTGCACGTTATTCTGTCCTCGAATTGGATTTACACCGCATCCAGGTTTTCCAATCTTACCGACCATCATAGCCATATTTGATAATGACATAACGCCTTCTGTACCTGTATGATGTTCTGTTACACCAAGACAATACATGATCGGCGCGCGATTTGCAGTAGCGTAAATGCGCGCTGCTTCGCGAAGTGCATCGGCATCAATTCCACAGATTTCTGCTACCTTTTCAGGTGTATAATCCTTCACTAATTCTTTCATTGCTTCGAAATTCTCTGTGCGCTCTTCAATGAATTTGTGATCTACAAGATCCTCTTCAATGAAAATGTGCATCATACCATTTGCAAATGCAACATTTGTACCTGGTTTTAATTTCAGATGAATATCTGCGTCTTTACAAAGATCAATATCACGCGGATCTACAACAATCAGCTTCGCGCCGCGCTGTACTGCCTGGCGCACCTGCATTCCAAGTACCGGATGCGCATGTTCCGGATTAGATCCGACAAGCATAATCGCATCAGATTCATGAGTAATATCATAAATAGTGTTTGTCATGGCTCCGGAGCCTAATGTGGTTGCCAAACCGGCAACAGTCGGAGCATGTCAAACGCGGGCACAGTTATCGGTATTGTTGCTCTCAAATGCTGTTCTTACCATCTTCTGAAGCATATAAATATCTTCATTTGTAGAACGTGAGCATGCAAATCCGGCCAGTGCCTCACCTCCGTATTGTTTTTTAATTTCAGTAAATTTAGATGCAACAAGATCAAGTGCCTCATCCCAAGTTGCTCTCTCAAACTCGCCTGTCTCTTTATTCTTAATTAATGGATAACGGATTCTGTCTTTACAGTCAACAAAGTCAAATGATCCGCTTCTTCCTTTCACACAGAGCAATCCGTGATTAGACGGTCCATCTGCCCCCTGAACATCAACAATCTTGCCATTCTTAACAATCAGATCCATCTGACATCCTGTTGCACAATGTGGGCAAGTTGTACGGACTTTCTTCACTTCCCAGTCGCGGTAGTCTTTTCTTCTCTTAATAACAAGCGCACCTGTCGGACATGCCTGTGCACAGTTACCGCAAGATTCGCAAAGCGATTCCTTCCAGCCTTCGCCAAAAGGAGCTTTTACATATACTCTGGCTCCATTTTTTTCAAGTGAAAGCGCATGTCTTCCGGTTGCTTTTGCACAAGTGCTGATACAGCGCTGACACTGGATACAAAGTCCTGGATCATAAGAAAGAAACGGGTTCTCTGCACACGGTTCATGCTGCACATCTCCGTGGGATGCTTTAAAGTTCGGAACATCAATTCCGTACTCTCTCGCCAGAGCCTGAAGCTCGCACGCACCATTTTTGATACATTTGAAACAATTTGTCTTATGCTCTGCCATAAGAAGGTGAAGTGTGTTTTTACGCGCTTCAACAACAGCTTCACTGTCTGTCTGAATCTTCATTCCCTCTCTGACTATTGTATTACAGGCTGTTGCCAGACCTGCACGACCTTCTATCTCTACTACGCAGATTCGGCAAGAGCCAATCTCATTAATTCCTTCCAGAAAGCAGAGTGTCGGAATGTGAATTCCATTTTCTCTGGCTGCCTTCAGGATTGTCTGGCCTTCTTTTGCCTGAATCTCCATGCCGTTTATCATTACATTAATCATAAATCTCTGCCCCCTTCCATTGCTCCGCATCCATAATGGTCACATCTGAGACAGCGGCTTGCCTCTTGCATTGCCTCTTCATGCGTCAGAAGTTCTTCCACATGTTCAAAGTCTTTCTTTCGGATAAATGCCGGGCGTTCGCCAATCTCAGTACGTCCCATAAACGTCCTCATATTTTCCTTCGGTTCCGGAACAACTGCTTCACACAATAAAGTATGGTGATAACCAAGATATTCATCAATATTATGCGCTGCAACTTTTCCTGCTGCGATTGCACGGATAACCGTAGACGGACCTGTTGCACAGTCTCCTCCTGTAAATACTCCCGGAAGTTCTTTTACTTCCGTATCAAGCCCTGCCTGGAATACATTTCTCTTAGCCGGCATACCAAATTCTTCAAACGGTGCAGACACAATATCCTGCCCTACTGCGATCATAATTACATCTGCCGGGAATTCCTGCTGCGGTTTATTTGCATCTTTCGGAGCAGGACGATCTCCTCTATATGCACTGATCATCTGAGGCTGTGTAACAAGTGATACGCAATTTCCTTCCGCATCTTTTTTAATCTCTACCGGAGACTGTAATGTTACAAGAGCAATTCCTTCCATAACAGCAGATTCTACTTCTGATTCCAGAGCTGTCATATCTTTCTGACGTCTTCTGTATACAATTGAAACTTCTTCTGCATTACATCTGACTGCACTTCTCGCACAGTCCATAGCAACATTACCTCCACCGATGACGAGAACTTTCTTTCCAGTGTAATCCGGAAGATGTCCATTGCCGATCTCATCGAGAATTTCTACCGCAGACACAACATTTTTCGCATCTGCTCCCGGAATATTCAGTGTCTTTCCGGTCTGCGCACCGATCGCAACATACATTGCATCATGTTTCTTCTGTACTTCTTCAATAGAAATATCTTTGCCGACAGTTGTATTATATACTACTTCAATATCTCCTGCGCCAAGGATAGCACGAATGTCTTCATCAAGACGGTCTTTCGGGAAACGGTAATTCGGAATTCCATAGCGGAGCATTCCTCCAAGCTTATCATGTGATTCATACACAACAGCTTTATGTCCCATTAATGCCAGGAAATAAGCAGCTGTTAATCCACTTGGACCTCCTCCGATAATACCGATTGATTTTCCTGTTGACGGATTTGGCGCCGGTGTCTTCACTGTATCTGCAGGCATCATATCAACAGCATATTTTTTTAATGCACGGATATTGATCGGAGATTCCAGCATCTTACGTCTGCAGCGTTCTTCACACGGATGCTCACATACCATTGCACATGCCGTTGGAAATGGATTGTCTCGCCGGATTAAGTTAATGGCTCCTGCATAATCTTCATTACCTACAAGTGCTATGTATCCCGGAATATCTACGTGTGCCGGACAAAGTGATACACATGGAATCTTCTGTCCAACACAATCAAGACATCTCTGATTCTCGATATGGCTCTTATACTCATCTGCAAAAAGCTCAAGCCCTTTTAATACTTCATCAGCCGCATTCCAACCAATGGCACAGTCTGCTGAATCCCGAATCATTGTTGCCATCATTTTAATATTTGCCAGCGTCTTCTCTGTAGCACATCCATCTAATACCTTCTGCATCAAACGTGCTACAAGAGGGAGTCCATCCCTGCACGGTACACATTTTCCGCAAGTCTCATTTGCAGCTGTCCGCAGCATAGAAATCTGCAGTGTGATCGGACAGCTTCCCGGAGGATATACCTCAACCTTATGAGAAAAATGTCGTGCAATTTCATTCATTTTTGCGTCATAACCTGACGGATCAGAAAGATATAATTTGCCCATAAATTCCCTTCTCTCTTATTCTTTGATAGAATATATTTTAGTTACTTATTTATGATATTTTTCATTAATCATCTTTTAAATATACAAACCAATATGCCACGCCTACGAGTAACGCTCCACCGATAATATTTCCGATTGTTACCGGTAAAAGATTGGCTGTAAACATCGAACCCCATGTCAGATCAGATACATCAACCTGTGCGGCTTCTGCCATGAGCATATAGTTTTCATTTCCCTTTGCAAAAAGTCCTGCTGAAATATAGAACATGTTTGCAACACTATGTTCAAATCCACATAATACAAACATTGCAATCGGGAAAAACAATCCGATAATCTTAGAAGAAACCTGCTTTGCCGCAAATGAGATCCACACTGCAATACAGACAAGGAAATTACATGCAATTCCTTTGAGTACTGCATCGCCGAACGAAATAGAAGTCTTTGCCACAGCTGTACTGATCAAGGCAGTGCCCACGTTAAAAGTATCTGTCTGATGACCAAATACACATATTGCCGCAATCAGCATACTTCCTACAAAATTTCCAAGATATACGATAATCCAGTTCTTTAGCATTCCTGCAATTGTAATCTCTTTTTTCAGCAACGGAATTACAAGAAGGCAATTCCCTGTAAAAAGTTCGCTTCCTGCAAGCAGTACCATTGTCAGACCTCCCGGGAAAAGACATGCTCCGACGATCTTTCCTGCTGCTCCCGGAAGAGACGCTCCCGCAGTTGCAGAGGCAATTCCTCCTACTGCAATAAACATTCCGGCAAGAATACCAAGCACAAACATCTTGGCAACCGGCATATTTACTTTTCCCTTCCCTATTGCGATATAATTATTCGCGATTTCTTTTGGTGTATTCATAATATCCTCTCCTTCCCTTTATCTATTTCTTAATATATCGCAGCCATCTTTGCTTACGCTGTATACTTAAATGAAATAGACTTCTAACATTGTTCCTTTCTCCAACGGTCCCGCTCCCTCCGGCACTATTGCCAGAAGATCGCAGTCATCCATCGATGAAACAGAACCATTTCTCTGATTCTCAAGCGGAGTAAAATACAGCATGCCATCCTGATAGGATGATTTACCTTTCAGCACTCTTATCACCGGACAAGATTTCCCAAATGGTTCTGTGAGCCGCGCCGTTGCCTTTCGGAAATCAGTCTTTGACGCCCCGCATAATTTCTTTATACACGGAAGTCCTACACACAGAAGGCCGGTGGCCGCTGCTCCCGGATTCCCTGACAAACCAAGAATCAGCTTTCCGTCTTTTCTGGCTGCCAGCATCGCTCCTCCCGGTTTTAACCGGATTCTGTGAAACAGCAGCTCGCCGCCAATATTCTCGATCACCTCCGGCAGATAGTCATAATCTCCGGCAGATACCCCTCCTGTTGTAATAACTATGTCACTATGGAAAAGTGCTTTCTCAATCACTTCACTGAGCTTCTTTGGATCATCCGAAACAATCCCGGAATGAATCGGCGTAACTCCATACTTTCTTAAATATCCTCCAAGTAAATATGGGTTCGTGTCGTAAATCTTTCCATATTTCGGCAGCTCCTCCGGACTTAAAAGTTCGCTTCCGGTACTGACAATCGCTGCCACCGGCTTCCGGTAAACTTTCACTTTGCAGATTCCCTGTCCTGCCAACAGTGCAATATCCGCCGGACCCAGACATTTCCCCTGATTCAAAAGCCGTACGCCACTGTGCACGTCTTCTCCGATCTGTACAATATTTCCAGGTTTTACCGGAGCTATCAGTCTTACTTCCTCTTCTGTAAATATTGTACGCTCATACATAACAACGGCGTCTGCCCCCTCCGGCACTGCCGCTCCTGTCATAATACGGGCCGCTTGTCCTCTCTCAATCTCATGCTGTGGAATATCCCCTGCCGCAAGCGCTTCCGTTACCTTTAAAACAACCGGCGCCTCTTCTGATGCTCCCACTGTATCTTCCGAGCGAAGTGCATATCCGTCATACGCACTTCTTCGAAAATATGGTACAGCCAAAACGGCATCTACATCTTCTGCAAGTACCCTTCCATAAGCCTCCGAAAGCTCACACATTTCTGAAGAAACAGCTTCTGTCATACTGCAAAGTAAACTTGCAGCCTCTGTAATCGTATTCATCTTCATCTCCACATTCCTCTGTCTTTTCTCATTGATGTCTCTGTATATTCTGGTATTTACTACTCAGATCTCTATGTATTCGAATACGTTTCCACAAGGAGCCTATATTCTTCCGGTGTATTAATATTCTGAAGCTGCCATGAGTCCTCGCCTGCTTCTGCAAAAATCACATTCAGCTTCCCAAGCGCCTGCATCATCCGCAGTTCTCTCTTCTCCAGACATTCTCGAAGCACCGGCAGACAGCTGCTCTGATACATCCCGCAAAGAGGATGAATGCGTCCGTCCTTCGTCCGTATAATAACAGCATCCGCATCTTCATCGGACAATTCGCACAGTTTTTCCGCCAGCTCTCCGGAAAAAAGCGGAACATCACATGGAACAGTCAAAAGCCAATCAAAATTCCCTGCTGCAAACGCACTGTAAATGCCTCCCATAGGACCGTGATCCGGATACAGATCTTCAATCATCGGAATCGAAATCTCCCTGTGACTGTCAAGCCGGTCAACTGAGACAAACACTTCTCCGTATCTGCCAAGCTTCTCTGCCAGATATTCCAAAAATGTCATTCCATTTATTTTCAGAGAGGATTTCTGTCTGCCCATCCGACTGTTTTTTCCACCTGCGAGAATTAAACATCCTGTTTTCATTACACTCCTCCTGATGGATTGTATTTATTCTTGTACAAGCATGTGTATTTGTGATTATATCACATAAAAACTTTATTGCAAGTAAAATGTTGCATTTTGTTAGTACGTTATTTTTTAGTCAATTTTCCCAACACACATTGTCATATTTTTGTCATTTTATATATATACTGTACAAAAAATCACTTGGAGTTCTTATGCATAAATTTTTCTCATACAAACGGGCCGCTTTCTTCCTTCTATGCCCATTTTTATCCTTTTTTGCTGCCGGATGTCAAAATACCTCCACCGCTCAAGATGAAAATTCTGCCTTTCGCAAATTCACACACACGCTATTTTGTCAGGAAGTTTCATCAGATACCCTTACCCTTCACTATACACTGCAGAAGCCTCAGACTTATGGCATCAAAAATCCTCCTGTTACATACGGTTCCTTTTCTTCCAATACAGCCGAGGCAATGGCTTCTTCTGAAAATCTTCTGCATGCGCTGAAGCAATTTCATCCCAATGCGTTAGATAAAGAAAATCAACTGACTTATGATATTCTTGAAAAATACTTTCAGACAAATAATGCCCTCGCACCATATCTCCTATACCAGGAACCGGTCAACCCAACTACCGGGATTCAGGCACAGCTTCCTGTTCTTCTCTGTGAATATCAATTTAGTAACACAAAAGATGTGGAGATCTATCTGGAACTTCTCTCTAAAACGCCAGAATATTTGCAGTCGCTCTCTGAATTCGAGAAAGCCAAATCCGATGCAGGACTTTTCATGTCTCATGCCGTTGCAGAAGATGTGATTGCCCAGTGCCGCTCCTTCCTGGAGATGGGCGATGAAAATTATCTCTATACAACCTTTCAGGAACGGCTGAGTCATCTGCCCGACATTTCTAATGCGGAGAAAGAAAGCTATCTTAGTAAAAATAAACTCCAGGTAGATACTTACGTTCTTCCGGCATTTCAAAACTTTGCAGATGCCATCTCTGCATTAAAAGAAACCGGAACAAATGACAAAGGTCTTTGCTTTTTCCCGGAGGGGAAAACTTACTATGAAGCGCTTATTGCCCACAACACCGGTTCCTCCAGATCCATTAAAGAACTCCAGTCACTTACAAAAAAGCAGATTACACAGGACATTTCCGATCTTCAGAAAACCGCGGAATCATTTTCAAAAGAAAGTGCAGCAGTGGCATCCTCCGATATCACGTCTGCCGCCATTGAAGAAGCCCTCTCCGATCCTGCTGCCATCATGAACGATCTGCAAACACAATGTAATGCCGCTTTCCCGGAAGGGCCAAATGTACATCATACGATCAAATACGTTCCGGAATCACTTGAATCGTACTTAAGCCCAGCCTTTTATCTGATTCCAGCCATTGACAACAGCGAGGACAATGTCATTTACCTCAACCGCAAACAGACAATGAAGGGAATGGAACTATACACGACGCTCGCCCATGAAGGTTACCCGGGACATTTGTATCAGACAACATATTTCGCTGACTCCAATCCTGATCCGGTGCGCAGTATCATCAATTTCGGCGGCTACACCGAAGGATGGGCAACTTACACAGAAATGATGTCTTTCTATATGGCTCCCATCTCCAAAACACAAGCTTCGCTGCTGCAAAAAAATAAATCCGCTGTCCTCGGGCTTTACGCCCTTGCAGATATGGGTATCCACTATGACGGTTGGACACTAAAAGATGCCTGTAACTTCTTCCGAAACTATGGGATTTCCAATGACAATGTTGTGCAGGATATTTACGAACTGATTCTTTCAGATCCAGGAAATTATTTACGGTACTATATCGGTTATCTCGAATTTCTTGAACTCAAGCGAGACTGTATCCAGAAAGACGGGGAAAATTTCTCCCAGAAAGATTTTCATAAAACTATTCTGGAAACCGGTCCTGCACCATTTGACGTATTAAAAAAACAGCTCGGACTCACTACCCGAGCTGTTTTTTATTATTGCACTATGACTCTTCTGTTATACTTATTCTTCTACAACGAATACTTCTTTTCCCATTCCACAGATTGGACAAACCCAATCTTCCGGAATATCCTCAAAAGCTGTTCCCGGAGCGATTCCGCCGTCCGGATCGCCGATTTCCGGATCATATACATATCCACATGGTTCACAAACATATTTTTTCATAGTTGTCACCTATTCCTTCCTTATACAAATTATGCTATGATATATCTGCTATATGTCTGCACAACTAGCAGTATCTCAAGACGCTTTCATTATATACTAATGTCCTGAAAATTGCTACTAAAAATTTTCTAAAGTTTTTGCAAATTTCTTAGAGGAATTTCTCAGCACATCTCTTTTAAAAAATTTTTTAATGCAGACAATCATAACCGTTATTCGGATTCTCAGGAGGTTTTTTATGGAAGAACAAAAACAAATGACATCAGCTCCTGCAAATGCAATTACAGAAGGAGTCATCTGGAAGCAGCTTCTCATTTTCTTCTTCCCGATCATGTTGGGAACCTTTTTTCAACAGCTCTACAATACCGCAGATGCTATCATTGTAGGACGCTTTGTCGGCAAAGAAGCTCTGGCCGCAGTCGGCGGCTCTGCAAACCAGATCAGTAACCTGATCATCGGTTTTTTCGTTGGAGTCTCTTCGGGAGCAACTGTCATCATTGCCCAACACTACGGTGCGCGAAAGGAAGAACCCCTTTCCCATGCACTCCATACTGCAATGGCATTTTGTATTTTCGGCAGCATTGTCATTACCATTATCGGATATGCCGCTGCCCCGGTATTTCTGCGTTGGATGAATACACCAAAAGATATGATGCAGGATTCTGTCACTTATTTGCGTATCTTCTTTCTCGGAATCCTTTTTGTGTTTATCTACAATATCGGTTCCAGCATCCTTCGCTCTGTCGGAGATTCCAGGCGACCTCTTTACTATCTGATTGTCTGCTGCTTTTTAAATATCGGTCTTGATCTTCTGTTTGTCCTCGTATTTCATATGGGAATTGCAGGAGCGGCTATCGCCACGGTACTTTCACAGGCTGTCAGTGCAATCCTCATAATATTGGCTCTAATGCGGACAACAGACATTTACCGGCTTCATCTCCGGCGTATTACATTTTATAAACAATCACTGGAAAACATTTTACATATCGGTATTCCTGCCGGACTGCAGTCCGTTATGTACAGTGTCTCAAATATTATTATCCAGACTGCGTTAAATGCACTCGGTACTGATACCGTTGCAGCCTGGACTGCATTTGGTAAAATGGATGCTTTCTACTGGATGGTCATTTCTGCATTCGGTATCGCCGCAACTACTTTTGTTGGTCAGAATTATGGCGCCGGCAAATATACACGCGTCAAAAAGAGCGTTTCCATCTGTATCAAAATTACACTGGCTGCCGCAGTTATCATGAGCGTCTTTTTCCTCACAGCCGGCAAATACCTCTTCCATCTGTTTACAAGTGATCCGGCTGTCATCCAGATCGGTATCCGTATTTTAACCTATATGGCTCCGGCATACGCATTATTTGTATTTATTGAAATTTATTCCGGCGCACTGCGCGGTATCGGTGACGTTATCATTCCGGCTATTATGACTTGCTGTGGTGTATGTATTTTCCGTTCACTCTGGGTATTTATACTTGTACCGCTCTCTCCAACAATTGAGACAATCACGCTCAGCTATCCTGTTTCCTGGGGAATTACTGCTGTTCTGTTCATCATATATTGGAGAAAAAAACAGAAACACTTTGGCTGCGATGCCCATAGTATTTCTGTCTAATAATGTCTATAGAATTTAACGGCGGCATCTTTGCCGCCGTAATGATTATGTGAGTTTTTCTGAAAATATGTTTCCACACCTTCACAGCAAACCTGAATCTGAGCACAATGAGCCAGCTCAATTATATTATTAAGCAAACGATAATTATACGCATTACATTGAATTCGCGTCACAAAACATCTATCAATCTTTGTCTCATCAATGTCAATACTCTCTGTCACTTCCAACGTCAATGCAATTCCTACTTAATTGATCTACATCTCTGGAATACACAACTTTCTGCTATGCTTCTATCGGAATGCCATCCTTATCTGATACAAGTGGATATTTTTCACGTATTTTCTCCAGATTTTTTTCTATTCACTTTATTTTAAAACTACAAATTCCGGCGTTCACAGTTTTTTCACAAAAAATTAGTACTCGCCCCTTTACTTTGCAAATAATATGTGTTATATTACAGATATAACAAAGGAAGGAGATATGACTTATGATGATGATGCCTAGTATTTTTGGAGAAAACTTATTTGATGACTGGATGGATTTCCCATTTGATAACTTCTGGGACAAGAAAAATCCTCTCTATGGCAAACATGCAAAAAACATGATGAAAACAGATGTCCGCGAGACAGAAGATTCCTATGAACTTGATATCGATCTTCCGGGATTTAAGAAAGATGAGATATCTGCCAAGCTTGATAACGGTTATTTAACAGTCTCTGCTTCAAAAGGTCTGAATAAAGACGAACAGGACAAGAAAGGTAACTATATCCGTCAGGAACGTTATGCAGGTGCTATGAGCAGAAGCTTCTATGTCGGTGAAGGCATTGGTCAGGAAGAGATTAAAGCCAGATATGAGAATGGTATTTTGAAGCTGTCCGTTCCGAAAAAAGATAAAAAAGTAGTTGAAGAGCACAAACAAATTGCCATTGAAGGATAAACTGAATGAATGTATGAAAACAGGCGCCGATCCCATACGGGATTGGCGCCTGTTTGTTTAGAACTGCCAGCCGTTGAACTTAAATGTTGTCGGTGACACATTTTCCGGATCATAACGTTTCAGCATTTCTTCATACCGCTCTTTATAATCGTTATCGATTTCTGCCTGCGGGAATACTTTACTTGCCTCGTGGAGGAAGTGGAAGGAATCTCTTCCCATTTCCTGTCCGCGGCGTGTATGTTTATCCAGCGCTACATCCGGGATTTCCGGAAGTTCTCCCATGGCAAATCCCTTAATACAGATGTTCTTTAACAGATCACTGGATCTGTCTTTTTGTGACTGAACAAGATAGCGAATCGCGTGGATGAAATAAATCGGGCGGTCTCCGTCAGCATAATCAAATTCTTTTCTCATCTGGAACAAGCTGTTTACAACAACTGCTGCCATCGGATTTCCCATTCCAATATCTTCTACCGAAATTGTCAGAAGACGTCTCCACATCTTTTCTTCCAACTCCGGAGATGAAATATATAATTCGTACGCAAATTTGCAGGCATCTTCTTCATTTGCCCGTCTGATGCTTTTTTGCAGCGCTGAAATTACTTCATCGCAGTAATAGCCATTGCGTGTTGTGATTGACTGCCATGGATCATACATTGTCTTTTTTACCATTCGAAATCTTCCTCCTCTTCAGCTTCTTTTAATTCTTTTTCAATTGCCTGTTTCTCATATACCTTAAAGAATGGGTAATAGAACAGTACACTTAATGCGATACATAAGAACATAAAGATAACATTTCTGAAATCCATTCCTGACATCCATCCCTGAATAAAGAACGGAATAAAGGATGGATCTGCAATATATCCCGGTGTAATAAATCCAAGTACCTGTGCATAATATCCCAATACAACACAGATAGATGGTGTCAGGATATATGGAATTGCAAGAACCGGATTATATGTCATCGGCACACCAAAAGTGATCGGCTCATTAATAGAACAAATTCCCGGCACGATAGAAATTCTTGCAAGTGATTTTAACTTCGCAGATTTGGATTTCCACATCAGTACGATCAATCCAAGAGTTCCTCCTGCACCTCCGAGCATTGCATAGCGGAATAACTGAAGGTTCATTGGGTTTGTCGGCGCCAGTCCATCTGCTACAAGCGCAGCATTCGCACCTGTTCCGGCAATACCGATCATGAATACAATTGAGAATACAACTGATGTTCCATTGATTCCAAAGAACCATAAAATATTTGAGAACATAATAATTCCGGCATATACCCAGATATTATTTCCTACATCAATTGCCGGTGTCAGCAGTCCCATAATTGCTTCCGGAATAGATTTTCCAATAACAGCAATTAATATGAGGTTTACACCATATACAATAATAATATTTACTAAAAGCGGAAGTAATGAGTTTACAAATGTTCCGACCATACTTGGCACAGATGACGGGAACTTCACTTTAATTCCAAGCTTATCTACCATACGGTTAATTTCTACACATACAAAACTCAGGATTAAAGCAATAAATAATCCGTCGCTTGTCAGATACTGTGATGTGATTGCTGAAATAGTTGCATCGTCTCCAACCGGAACCTGAACAACTTTTGAACACACAAGTAAGAATACTGACATTGACATAATACCATTTACTGCTGCGTTCATTTTATAGCTCTTTGCCAAACAATATGCAACAGAAAATGCAGTCATCAAGCCCAACATTCCAAACGTCATATTATATGGTGCTAAAATCCATTCGCTGTTTTCAACTGCCCATTCTTTCCAATTAATCAAAAAGCGGATAAACATATTTGTCGTGTTCATATCCACTGTTTCCAGATTGATCGGCGGGTTATTTAAAATCATAAAAATAGAACCGATAACAAGCAGCGGTAATGTCATCATCATACCGTTAGACAACGCCTGCAGATGTCTCTGATTCCCCAGTTTCGCCCCCAGCGGAGATAAATATTTCTCCAAAAATTCCGTGAATTTCTTCATAAGTATATATCCTTTTCCTCTCGTTTACTCTCTTACTTTCCTGCAGCCCGCATCATTTTAATTGCAGATTTCAGAACCTTCTCACCATTCATCATTCCGTAATCTCCGGAATCAATTACAGCAATCGGAATTCCTGTCTTTTCATATTCTTTTACTGTCTGGTCATACAGATATTTCACCTGCGGTCCAAGTAAAATGCAATCCGGATGTTTTGATGCAATAATCTCTCCGATCTGCTCATGTGGAAATGCTGCAACTTCCATATCCAATTCATGTGAATTAGCAACTTCCTGCATCTTAGCAGCTAACATACTTGTTGACATTCCTGCACTACAAAATAAATATACTTTCTTCATATCA
>CAUCYJ010000036.1:0-15159 GCA_958446945.1 uncultured Lachnospiraceae bacterium
GGGGGGACATTATGAAATACATTCGACAATACATGGGAATGCGGAAAGAACTGTACATTTTGTTTTGGGGCAGGGTTGTGACCAACATGGGAGCATTGATCTGGCCAATGATGACACTGATTTTGAAGAATAAACTAGGTTACTCAGCAACAAAGATTGCTGCAATACTTATGATTCTCGGATTTGTACAACTTCCATTTACATTGCTCGGCGGGAAGTTGGCAGATAGATTTAATAAGAGAAACCTGATCATTGTGTGTGATCTGGTAACAGTTGTGAGTTACTTTGTATGTGCATTTATGCCGATGTCAGAGAAATTAGTACCGATTTTGGCTTTAGCAGCTATTTTTGCTCAAATGGAATGGCCGAGTTATGATGCGTTGGTGGCAGATTTGTCTTCGGCTGAGGACAGAGAACGTGCATATAGCTTAAGTTATCTTGGAACGAATCTTGGCCTTGTGCTGGCGCCGACGATAGGAGGATTTTTATTTGCAAATCACCTTTCGCTTGCGTTTCTCATCAGCAGTCTGGCAACGTTTTCTTCAACAGTGCTGATTTTCTTATTCATTAAAGATGTTACACCGGTCAAAACGGAGACGATATCCGGTCATTATGAGGAAGTGCGGGATGGGCACAGTATCTGGCGGGTTCTGTGGGAGAATAAGCTGTTGCTGCTGTTTATGCTCTGCGGCGGAATCTGGATGCTTGTTTATAGCCAGTTTAACTTTTTAATGCCATTGAATTTGGAACAGTACTATGGAGAGCAGGGAGCAGTTTTATTTGGGGCACTGACAAGTGTAAATGCATTTGTTGTTATAATTGGAACACCGGTTCTTACTAAAATGATGTCGCGCATTCGGGATGTGGATCGCCTGTTGCTCGGTCAGTTCCTTGTTGTATTAGGGTTTTTATCCTATGCACTTGTGCAGAATGTTTTGATCGTATATTTTATTTCTATGATTATTTTTACGATTGGAGAGATTTGCGAGACACTTGGGCGGCAGCCATATCTGACGAGACGTATTCCGGCATCTCATAGAGGAAGATTTTCTTCTGTTTACACAATATTTGGAGGAGCGTTTCAGCTATCAGGTCAGCAGGTTGTGGGAAGTATGGCGGATGGAATGCCAATGCAGAAAGTGTGGATGTTTATTGTAATTATAGGTGTTATAAATGTTGTTGGATATGTGCTTCTCCGGCAAAGAGACCAGAAAGCATTTTCTCTGCTTTATAAGAAATAAAAATGAAAGATAGATAGAAATAAGAAAGACTGACGCAATGTAATAAAATGAATTTGAATTACATGGTATCAGTCTTTTTCTTTCTTAAAAGAATACGTTTCCGCCAATCACAATGCCCTGGTGACCAGTGTAACTTGCGCGGAACTGGTAACAATTTCGAACGTCCGGATGGCGCGCGCCACCGAGCGCATCGCTGGCAACTGTATAGCAGAGCGAAACAGCTCCTTTTTTTAATACTTTATCAAGGCTTCCGTTCCAAGTTGGAGAGAACTGACCGCTTTGATAAATAACGCCGTGTAATGTATCCGGATATTTGGAACTTTCCATACGGTTCATAATAACAGTTGCAACTGCAAGAAGTGCATCGTAGTCACGAGTTCCTGCTTCACACTGTAAGATGGCTGCAAAGAGATCGAGATCACTTTGATCAGCAGGATGGGAGTTACCGGAATGATCAGAATTACCGGAATCGTCCGGATCGGGACGGGATGGCTTTTGTTGTGCCTGCTGTTCTGCTTCTTCTTTTTGCGCCTGCTCAAGCGCAGCCTGCTTTTCTTCTTCTGCCTTCTTGGCAAGTGCTTCCTGTGCGGCTTTTTCAGCTGCAATGGCTTGTTCAAGTTTAGCGCTGTAGGCAGAAAGTTCTCCGGAAGCGGTAGAAATTCTGGAAGCGAGCGCATCCTTTTTGGCAGTGAGTTCTGCTTGAAGTGTCAGGAGTTCCTGCTGCTGGAGTTCAAGCGCCTGTTCTTTGGCAGCAATTTCTTCCCGTGTGTCTTGGAGTTTCTCAAGCATTGCCCGGTCATATTCACTGACTTTTGTAATGAAATCAGCTTTATTTAGAAAATCAGCCATGCTGATCGCGCTAAAGAGTGTATCCAGCATAGCAGTTTTGCCTTCTTCATACATATAGCGGATACGCATCTTCATATCATTATATTGTTGTTCTTCATTTGCCAATGCTTCTCCCAACTCAGTCTTTGTCTGTTCGACCTGCGCAGTTGTCTCTGTAATCTGGGTAAGGATGTTATCTACATCTGCGCTAATGGAAGAAAGTTCTGTATTGAGCCCATTAAGCTCATTTTGCAGTGTCGAGGTCTTGTCCCGCAGGGAATCAATTGTTTCCTCGGCATGTGCAGGTAAAACAGATATGCTCAAGATAAAGGCACTTGCCAGTGCGGTCAAAGAGCGAAATCTGCGCTTTAATTTTGGGTTCATATTCGAGTTTCCTTTCGCTAAATATAAAGACCGTGAATCGGTTGCCAGTGTATTATACTATAAATTTCGAAATTATGCAAATTTTGTTAAGAAATTGTTACAATCTACAATTTTTAATTCACATATGATACAATAACTGCGCGATATGAAGAAAAAGAACAGAGAAAATTGCATAAGGAGAACAATGATATGCAGCAGAAGATAAAAATGATCGGAATGGATCTGGATGGAACATTATTAAATGAAAAAAAAGAGCTGACAGCCTATTCCAGAAAGGTACTTGAACAGGCAATCCATCAGGGCGTTATAGTTCTTGTGGCTACAGGACGACCGATTTCAGGGGTGCCGGAAGAATTGAGAACATTTCCGGGAATGCGTTATGCATTGACGGCAAATGGGGGACGTATCCTTGATCTGAAAGAAAATAAGGTTATTTTTGAATCACTTGTTTCGACAAAAAGTGCAGAAAAAATATTGGATGTTTTTGAACAATATGATACACTAAGAGAAGTGTACTTTGAGGGTATTTCGTATGTACAGCAGGAAGCGATGGATGAAATCGAGCGATATGTGGAGAATCCATCGATGCAGAAATATATCCGGGCAACGAAGAAGACGGTTCCGGATGTGAAAGCAAAAGTAAAGGAAATGAACTGCGGTCTTGATAAAGTTCATGCGATGTTTGCAAATCAAGAAGAGCGAAGAGCTGCATGGGAAGAACTTGCGAAGATACCGGATATTACCGTATCTAGTGCAGTGGACAATAATATCGAAATCAATGGGAAAGATGTAAATAAGGGGAAAGGACTTCTGAAGTTAGGAGAAATGCTTGGAATTCGAAGAGAAGAAATCATGGCTTGTGGAGATGGACTTAACGATCTTCAGATGCTTCGGGAAGTAGGATTTGCTGTTGCTATGGCAAATGGAGCTGAAGAAGTAAAGGCGGCAGCAGATTATATTACAGTTTCCAATGAAGAAGATGGAGTCGCAAAAGCAATTGAAAAATTTGTCTTAGCATAGAGGAGGAGAAAAGATGCTGGATATTTTGAAATCAATTATATTTGGAATCGTTCAGGGAATCACAGAGTGGCTTCCGATCAGCAGTACAGGACATTTACTGCTTGTGAATGAATTCCTGAAAATGGATGTCAGTACAGAATTTATGAATATGTTTAAAGTTGTGATTCAGCTTGCATCAGCGCTTGCAGTAGTTGTCTTATATTTTCATAAGTTGAATCCATTTTCACCGCGAAAGAATGAACGACAGAAGAAGAACACGATTAGTTTGTGGTGCAAAGTGATTGTCGGATGTATTCCGGCCGGAATTATTGGAATTTTGTTTGATGATGTTATCGATAAGTATTTGTCCACTTATATCGTAATTGGTATTACACTACTTGTTTATGGTATTTTATTTATTGTTGTGGAGAATCGTAATGCGTCCATGACGCCAAAGGTAACAAAATTGAAAGAGCTTACTTATCAGACTGCATTTTTGATCGGATGCTTTCAGGTGCTTGCACTGATTCCGGGAACATCCCGTTCGGGTGCAACAATCATTGGAGCGCTGCTGATTGGTGTTTCTAGAAGTGTTGCGGCAGAGTTTACATTTTTCCTGGCAATCCCAACGATGTTTGGGGCCAGCGGCGTGAAGCTTCTGAAACTTGGTTTTAATTATACACCGATGGAGGTAGTCATTTTGCTTGTTGGCTGTCTCGTATCATTCTTTGTATCTGTGTTTGCGATTAAGTTCCTTATGGGATATATTAAAAAACACGATTTCAAAGTATTTGGTTATTATCGGATCGTACTTGCAGTGCTGATTTTTATCTATTTTCTTATCTGGGGATAACGATACAGCAATTAGAATGATAAAATGACACAAAACTGCCCGACACTATTGCCCGGGCAGTTTTTTTGCAAATAGACAGGAGGAAACCTATATGCCGTATATTTTTGGAATTAGTGGAAGAAAAAATACAGGGAAGACAAAAATTGTCTGTGAGATTGTGAAAGAGCTATCAGAGCGTGGATATGATGTTGCAACAATTAAACATGACGGACATGAGTTTGAACCGGATCGTCCGGGAACCGATACATTTCGCCATCTGAACGCAGGAGCTTTTGGAACAGCAATTTTTTCAGAAACAGTACATATGATTGTAAAGAAAACAGCAGTAACGGCAGAGCAGTTGGCATTGCAATTTCCGGAAGCAGATGTGATTCTCATAGAGGGAATGAAGCGGGGGACACATCCGAAGTTTGAGACAGTGAGAGATTATGGAGAAGTAGTATCAGCGCCGGAAACAATCCAGGCGATTATCGCGAATGAGGAAAATACAGAAATCCGAAAGTTTATGGAGCAGGCAAAAAATAAAGTTCCTCTTTACACATATAGCGATATTCTGGTATTGTGTGATATAATCGAAGCGGGAATCAGGCAGAAGGGAAGTAGAACATGTCAGAAAATACAGTAGTAAAACGAACGACCTGTGCAGTGTGCGGATCATGCTGTCCGGTAGATGTGTATGTGGAAGACGGAAAGATTGTGCGTGTAGAAGGAAAGCAGGGGCTTTGTCCAAAGGGAGCTGCGGCAAGACAGTATGTGTATCATCCGGATCGGATCTTATATCCAATGAAGCAGATAGGTAAAAAAGGAGAAGGACATTTTGAACGGATCACATGGGAGGAAGCCTATGAGATGATGGCAGAACGCCTTCGGAAAGTAAAAGAAACCTATGGACCGGAATCAGTTATTTTCTATGTGGGTTATCCGAAATGGAATCGTCCGGCAGCGCTTCGGCTTGCGAATGCATTTGGTTCACCGAATTTCTGCACGGAATCAAGTACATGTTTTCAGGCAGTAGATCTGGCGTGGAGGTTGAATTACGGTGGTCACATTTGCATGCCCGATTTGAAAAATGCGAAAACAGTTCTTGTGTGGGCGTCCAATCCTTATCACTCACAGACCCCATCCAGCAGGATGTGGCTTGAAATGAAAGAGCGTGGAGTGAATGTAATCAGTGTAGATCCACGCAACACTGTAACTTGTCATGGAGCAGATATTTATATGCAGCCGTATCCGGGAACAGATGGAGCGCTTGCATTGGCTATGGCACATGTGATTATTGAAGAAGATTTATATGATAAAGAATTTATTGAAAAATATAGTTATGGGTTTGAAGAATACCGGGAATATGTAAAGACATTTTCTCCGGAAAGAGCCGAAGAGATTACCGGGGTACCAAAAGAGACAATCTGCAAAGCAGCAAGGCTGTTTGCGATAGAAAAACCGTCAGCGATTAAATGGTCAGCCTCGTCACTGGCACACCACTTAAATGGTGTTCAGAATCACCGCGCGATTTTTTTGCTAAGTGCGCTGACTGGAAATTATGATGTAAAAGGCGGCAATCGTGCGATGGGTATGCCAATGGCGCCGCGCAATGAATACGGAAAAGTAAAGCGAATGAATACTGTTGAGGCAATCGGTCAGAAAGAGTTTCCGGTATGGTTTGATATTTCCTGTGAAGAATCACAGTGTACAAAGCTGGCTCAATATGTAAAAGAAGAGAAACCGTATCCGCTGAAAGGAATGGTAGCATTCGGATTGAATCATCGGATGTGGCCGAAGCCGGAATTGTTGAATGAAGCGCTTGGAGAATTGGATTTCTTTGTCAATACAGAATTTATGATGTCAGAGTCCTGTCGCATGGCAGACCTTGTGCTTCCGGCGAGTACGCCGTTTGAAAGAGAGGAAATAATGGGAGGCATGGGCGGTCAGTTTAGACTGTCAGAGAAAGCAATTGAGCCTCTGGGAGAATGTAAAAATGATATTGAGATTATTTTGGAATTGGCGAAACGGCTCGGATTAGAGGATGAAGTTCTTGGAATGAATTATGAGGAATATATGGAGCATATTTTAAAGCCATCCGGATTAACATTAGAAGAACTGCGAAAACATCCGGAAGGTTTGTCTGCTCCGAATCTTGTAATGCCAATGGAGCGGACATATGAGAAACAGCCGTTTGATACTCCGTCCGGAAAAGTAGAATTCAAGTCGCTTGTATTGGAAAAGTACAGCAAAGAGTATGGATATCAGGGGCTTCCGGTATTTGAAGATTTTAGAGAGAAGGCAGCAGTGGATCGGGAAGGATATCCATTTATTCTGAGTGTTGGATGCAGAAGACCGCAATATTATCATTCTAGAACATACCGCCTGTCCTGGATCAGGAATCTGGAGGCGCCGGATCTGATCGAAATGCATCCAAAAGATGCGAAGTCCTGTGGAATTGAAGAGGGAGACGAAGTTACGCTCGTATCGCCGGCAGGAGAGGTTACCGGTCATGTGGGGTATCAGCTTTCTGTGCAGCCTGGAATGATCTGCATGTATCACGGAAATCCAAATGCGGATGCAAATGAGCTGATCGATTTGGATTATGTAGACCCGATTTCGGGATTTCCGGCATACAAAAGCTATTTCTGCCGCGTAGAGAAAAGGGGGTAAGGGCATGAAACTGAAGTTTGACAAAGAAAAATGCAGTGGATGTTTTGCTTGTCATATAGCCTGCATAGACGCGCATTATCCGGTGGACGATGTGGATGCAGAAAGCTTTCGTGCGACCAAGACGATTAGAAATGAAGAAGAGGGATTCCAGAAAACAATCTGTCCAGGATGCATTCACTGCGGTGCCTGTATGAGAGTATGTCCACAGCGCGCTATTTACCGGGATGAAGAGACAGGTTTTATTCTTGTAGAGAAAGAAAAATGTACCGGATGCCGTACTTGCGAAGCGGCTTGTCGAATGCAGGTAATCCGATTTGACAAGAACGGAAAGATGGCAAAATGTGATGGTTGTATTGAAGAAATACGAAATGGGCGTAAGCCGGCCTGTGTGCGTACTTGTTTTGCCGGTGCAGTTTGTCTGGAATCGGAGAAAAAGGAGTAAATTGTGAAATATAGCCGTATAGAGACAGGGAGGTTTCTTGAACGCCCGAATCGTTTTATTGCATATGTAGAAAGAAAAGGGCAGAAAGAATGTGTCCATGTGAAAAATACAGGTAGGTGCCGGGAACTTCTGTATCCGGGTGCTGTTGTTTATTTGCAGCCTTCAGAGAATCCGGAACGCAAAACAAAATGGGATCTGATCGCAGTTGAAAAAAACGGACAGATTGTTAATATGGATTCACAGATTCCAAATAAGGTTGTGAAAGAATATATCGAAAAAGGAAAGCTGTTTGACCGGGTGTCCCAGATTAAGACAGAAGTGACGTATGGAAATTCCCGTTTTGATCTTTATGTGGAGACGGAAGAAGGACGAAAAATTTTTATAGAAGTCAAGGGTGTGACGCTGGAAGAAGATGGAATTGCAAAGTTTCCGGACGCTCCAAGTGAGCGGGCGGTAAAGCATGTGGAAGAGTTGATATCAGCAAGGAAAGAAGGATATGAAGCTGTTGTATGCTTTGTGATACAGATGAAGCAGGTGCGATTTTTGACGCCGAATGTGAAGACGCATCCGGAATTTTCCGATGCTCTTTTGCGGGCGCGGGAAAGTGGTGTGGAGCTGATTGCACTTGATTGTACAGTAAAGAAAGATTCTATTACAGCAGGAAAACGCATTCCTGTCATTCTCCCGGAATCACGGTTAGAACAAAGTGTATCTCCTCTTATTCACTGGTTTCGGCAGCATAAGCGGATGCTTCCGTGGCGAGAAAATCCCACTGCTTATCGTGTTTGGGTATCAGAAATTATGCTGCAGCAGACAAGGGTAGAGGCAGTAAAGCCGTTTTATGCTAGATTTATGGAGGCGTTTCCAACAATCGAAGCATTGGCTAAGGCTCCGGAAGACCGGCTGCTGAAGCTGTGGGAAGGGCTTGGTTATTATAATCGTGTAAGAAATATGCAAAAAGCCGCAATTCAGATTATGGAAGAATATGGGGGGATTTTTCCTTCTGAGTATGATCAGATTAAATCTTTGAGCGGTATTGGTTCTTATACTGCGGGAGCGATCAGTTCATTTGCGTATGGAATTCCAAAACCGGCGGTAGATGGGAATGTACTGAGGGTCGTGGCGCGTCTGCTTGAGTTAAAGCAGGATATTATGCGTCCGGAAGTGCGGACGAGAATGGAACAGCAGCTGGAACTTGTAATTCCGGTGGAGGCGGCGAGTGATTTTAATCAGGGCTTGATTGAAGTGGGCGCTATCATCTGTGTGCCGAACGGCGAGCCAAAATGCAGGGAATGTCCGCTGAAGACATTTTGTCTGGCATCTCTGAATGGTCTGACAGATGAGATTCCGGTGCGCTCTAAAGGAAAAGCGCGGCGCATAGAGGAGAGAACAGTTTTTGTATTTCGGGACGGAGATACCGTAGCAGTAAAAAAACGTCCGGACAAAGGTCTTTTGGCAGGACTTTATGAATTGCCGAACCTAAAAGGAAAACTGGATGCCGATGAGGCGGCTGCCTATGCAAAAGAAATTGGCCTGGCTCCAATCCGTGTCTTGCCGCTTCCGGAAGGAAAGCATATCTTCAGTCATATTGAGTGGCATATGACTGGATATCTGATTCAGGTAGATGAGCTTGAAAAATCATGTCGGGAAGAGATGATATTTGCAGTGCCGTCGGAGGTTGAGAAGAAGTACCCAATACCGGCAGCATTTGAAACATATACAGATTATATTGAAATAAAGTTAGGGCAGGAAAAATTTGATCAGGAGGGCAGAAGAAATGTATGATGTAATTATAGCCGGAGCCGGAGCAGCTGGCAGTACAGCGGCCCGGATATTGGCAGAAGCGGGAAAACAGGTACTTGTGCTGGAAAAACGTAATCATGTGGGAGGCAACTGTTATGACGAGAAAGATTCCTATGGAGTACTCATTCATTTATATGGCCCACATATTTTCCACACAGACCGAGAGCAGGTATGGGAGTTTCTGTCCAGATTCACCGGATGGAAACATTTTCAGCATGAAGTAAAAGCAAAGACAAATGAAGGATTGATTCCGGTTCCGTTCAATTTGAATACACTGCATCTTGTTTTTGGAGAAGAGGCAGATCGGGTAGAAAAGAAACTGATCAATAGCTATGGCCAGGGAACGAAGGTACCTGTTCTGAAATTGCTCCAGACATCAGATCAGGATCTGAGGGAAATTGGCGAGTATGTTTATGAAAACATTTATCTCCACTATACGATGAAACAGTGGGGAAAGAAGCCGGAAGAAATTGACAAAAGTGTTACAGCCAGAGTTCCGGTTAAAGTTGCATATGATAATGGATATTTTACAAATAAGTATCAGGCAGTACCGGAAGAAGGCTTCACAGTTCTGTTTGAAAATATGCTGGATCATCCGAATATTACTGTGCAAACAGGAACAAGCCTTGAGGATTGTACAGAAGTGCAAAATGGTCAGATATACTATGCGGGAGATAAGTTTGAAGGAAAAGTGATTTTTACCGGAGCATTGGATGAACTATTTGGATGCAAATATGGGCGGCTTCCGTACCGCACACTGGATATTGAGTTTGAACATATAGAGAAAGAAAGCTATCAGGGAGTTCCGGTAGTAAACTATACCGTAAGTGAAGCATTTACAAGAATTACAGAATATAAGTTTCTTACAAGACAGAAAATAGACGGAACAACAATCAGTCGGGAATATCCGAGAGACTATGAAGGAAAACAAGGTGAAATTCCGTATTATGTAATAGAGAATCCGCAAAATCGTGCATTATATGAAAAATATGTTGATGAAGCAAAGCATATTAAAAATTTCTATGTTCTCGGCAGACTTGCGGAATACAAATACTATGATATTGACGCGATTACAGAGAAGGCAATAGAACTGAGCAGAGAGTTGTTAGAGGAGGAATTATGGAAATATTAACGGTACTCAAGGAAAAATACTCGAGTATGACGAAAAAACAGAAACAGATTGCAGATTACATGATGGCACATCCTGAGCAAATGACGTTTATTACATTAAAAGAACTGAGTAAAACAGTGGATGCGACAGAGGTCACAATTTTAAAGGCCTGTTCAGACTTCGGATATGAGAACTTTAACGAAGTGAAATATGAGTTCCGTAAATATGTCAGTATGCAGGAGCAGCTTGAAATTCATCAAGAGAATGAATATACATCTACATCCATTCCAAAATATGAATTAAAAGAACGAGAAGCGCTTCTGGATGCAATCCGAAAAGAAGAGAAGGACTGTGTCAGCCATGCACTTTTGAATCTGGATCTCAGGAAAGTTATTGAAGCAGCCAGGATTATTATGCAGGGAAAGCGGATTATCTTTTGTGGAAGAGGCTTTTCTGTGCTGATGTGTAAAGCCCTTCAGATATGGATTAGTACATCGGGACTTCCGGGAATTGTTATGGATACGGAATTGAATGATGAGATTCATTCCTTATTGCCACTTATTACAGAAGAAACGGTCGTAGTTGCATTTTCTTTCCCTGATTATTACTTTATGACAACTAAAATTGCCGAATTTAGTAAGAAAAGCGGGGCAAAAGTTATTGGGATTACGAATGTAGCGGAATCCCCGATTGCAAAGTACAGTGATGTGCTTTTACTAGCCCCATCTTCAACACGATTGTTTATGAACAATTTATCGTCTCCGATGGCAGTAATTAATTTGCTCGCGTCAGCAGTGGAAATTGAAGTAAGTGCATCAGACAGGAAGTCGCCTGTTGAAAAAGACTTTGCAGAGCTGTTCCGTCAATAGTATTATTTAATAAAAAATAAAGCGTGAAAATATGCAAAATGCTAATTCTTTATAGAAAATGTATATTTTCACGCTTATTTATTGACTAAATTACATTAAAATGCTAGAATCTTAAAATGTAAATATAGTAAACACTATAAAAGGAGGGCAAATTATGAAAGGAAAGAAAATTGTTGCTTTATTATTGGCAATGACAATGGGCGCATCCCTTGCTGCATGCGGCGGCGGTGGTGATTCCAAAGGCGGAGACAGTGCAAAAGGAGAAGAAGGCGGAAAAGATGCTGAGCAGTATATCAATACATATTTAGCTTCTGAACCGACAACACTTGACGTAAGCCGTCGTTCAGATTCATATTCAAGTGATATTCTCATGAACTGTCTGGAAGGTCTGATCCGTATTGAGCAGAGAGACGGAGAATACAAGATCATGCCAGGTGATGCAGAATCATGGGAGACAAGTGAAGACGGTACAGTCTGGACATTCCATCTAGGAGAAGACAGAAAATGGGATGACGGAGAACCGGTAACAGCAGATCAGTATGTATATTCTCTTCAGAGAAGTGCAGATCCGGCAACAGGATGTCCGAATGCATATTTCCTGACACCAATTAAAAATTATGATCAGGTATCTACAGGGGCAAGCCCGGTTGAAGAATTAGGTGTAAAAGCTGTAGATGAGCATACATTAGAGATTACATTAAATGCAGCAATGCCAAGTTTCCTGGAGAGCTGTGATGCAAGTATCTACTATCCACAGAGAAAGGATAAAGTAGAAGCTGCAGGAGATCAGTATGGTGCAGAAGCTGATACACTTGCTTATAACGGACCATTCAAATTAGAGTCCTGGACACATAATAGTGAAATGAAAATTGTAAAGAATGAAGAATACTGGGATGCTGAGAACGTAGATTTGGACTATGTAAATTACCAGATCATTACAGATGCAGCAGCAGTAGCGAATGCATTTGATGCCGGACAGCTTGATGTAATGAGTGCATCTTCTTCAGAGATGGTTGAGAAATATAAAGCAGATCCAAGTCTGAAGTATACAAAGATTTCCGGTGGTAATATTACGTTTGCTTTCTTTAACACAACAGATAAATTATTCTCTAACAAGAATGTACGTAAAGCATTTGTTCTTGCAGCAGATCAGGAAGATTTGAATGACATGGCATACAGCAACTTGAGAGAGCCATTATATGGCTGGATTGCTCCGGCACTTTCTGTTGATGGCAAGAGCATGAGAGAAGAAGCAGGAGACACAATCAAAGAACAGAGAAAAGAGATGGAAGCAGAAGGTAAAACTCCAAAAGATATCCTGATTGAGGGTATGGAAGAGTTAGGCTTAGGAAATGATCCGAAGAAACTGGATGTAACATTCTCACTTGGCGGTACAGATGAGTGGTTCCATACATTTGGCGAGTACTTACAGCAGATGTACAAAGAACAGCTTGGTATCGATCTGAAGATTGAATTTGCTGACTGGTCTATCTTTGAGAGCAACCTGCAGTCTGGTAACTATCAGATTGGTATGATGGGATGGGGCGCTTACTACAACGATCCATATGATATGTTAAGTATTCATTTGTCTAATGCAAACCAGATTTACACAGGATGGTCTAATGAAGAGTACGACAAGCTTACAAAAGCTGGCGTGATTGAATTAGATCCGGAGAAACGTATGCAGGATTATATTGCAGCAGAGAAGATTCTGTTAGACGAATATGTAACAGATCCATTTGCAACAACTGTAGTGCATCAGTTCACAAGAGACTTTATGCATGATAAATATGCTGAGTATGGACAGGAGAACCTGTACTTTACTCATCCGGGATGGAAGAACGTTTACACATCTGGCAGATAGCAACTGAATATGAGACGGGTTATTATAGACTTGCTGTAATAGCCCGTCTTTTAAATCATTCAGTCGCCTGATAAGGAGGAAAAATTCGTGGTAAAATATGCATTGAAACGAATCGCTTATATGTTTTTAACATTGTTCGCAATTGCGACAATTACCTTTTTCTTAATGAGAAGTATTCCAGGTGATCCACTTGCAAGTATGGCAAGGACGTTGCCGGAACAGACGAAAGCAAACTACTATGCAAAATATGGTTTGGATAAACCGCTGTTTACACAGTATCTGTTGTATATGAAAGGGCTTGTGACATTCGATCTCGGAGAGAGTATCGTATTTCCTGGCCGCTCTGTTGCAGGAGAAATTGCAAGAACATCACCGGTATCTGCTTCTGTCGGAGGTACTGCTTTGATTATTGGTACTTTGATTGGTGTGTTCCTCGGTGTTATTGCAGCTCTTAAGAAAAATCAATGGCCCGACTATATTGTTATGTTCATTGCCATACTTGGCGCTACCATACCGGTCTTTGTGTTGGCATCGGTTATGCAGTATTTCTTTGCGGTAAAACTTGGAGTGCTTCCGGCGTCCGGCTATGGTAAACCAAATCAGATGATTCTTCCGGTAATCGTATTGAGCTTTGGATCGATTGCAACATATGCACGTTACATCAAATCCAGTATGCTCGATACATTGAATCAAGATTACGTGCTGACAGCGAGAGCGAAAGGCTTAAGTGAACGCAAGATTATTACACGTCATGTACTTCGTAACTCTTTAATTCCGGCAATTACCATTTTCTCAAGCAGCATTGTTGGTGTATTTACGGGTGCGTTCGTAACAGAGAAAATGTTCTCAATCCCAGGTATTGGATTTTATTATGTAACATCTATCAACAATCAGGATTATTCCATGGTTATGGGTACAACTGTATTTTATGCAGTGCTCTTCATTGTAATGCAGCTTATTGTTGACTTCGTTTACATGATTGTTGATCCACGAATCCGGGTAACGTCTGACTAATTATCGGAGGTAAAGTTATGCAGAATATAGCAAAAGAAAAATTCCAGATTATTGGAATTCAGGAAAATGAGATGGAGGCTATCGCAAGACCGCGGGTAAGTTATCTAAAAGATGCATGGCGCCGTCTCCGTCAGAATAAAGTTGCGACATTAGCTTTATTTGTATTATTACTTATTGTAATTATGGTTATCATCGGACCAAAGCTTAGCGGTTATGCATTTGAAGAAGTAGATAAGGCAGCAAGAAACCTGTCTCCAAATGGTAAGCACTGGTTCGGTACTGATAAATTAGGACGAGATATTTTTGCTCGTGTATGGATCAGTGGCCGTGTATCTCTGACAATCGGTGTTGTCGGTGCGTTGATCTCAGCAGTACTTGGATGTATTTACGGTGGTGTTGCAGCGTATTTCGGCGGCAAGGTAGATACATTTATGATGCGTATCGTTGAGATTCTCATCAGTGTTCCTTACTTAATCGTTGTTATCGTACTTTCCCTTGTACTTGACATTGCTGCTCGCTATGTGTATTACCGGGTGGTGCGGTATGGCTCGTCTCGTGCGTGCACAGATGTTGGCGATTAAGAGTGAAGAATTTATTCTTGCAGCGCAGGCGCTCGGTGTAAAACCGTGGAAGATTATCATGCGCCACATGATTCCAAATACACTCAGTAATGTTATTGTAGCAATTACATTTGATATTCCGGGATACATTTTCTCAGAGGCATTCTTAAGTTTTATCGGACTTGGTATCCAGCCTCCAAACACAAGCTGGGGTGCACTTGCATCTGCTGCACAGCCGCAGTTGCAGTTTTATCCGTATCAGTTGTTCTTCCCGGCATTTATGATCGCACTTACAATGCTTTGCTTTACATTATTAGGTGACGGTCTGCGTGATGCCCTGGATCCAAAATTGAGAAAGTAGGAGTTGGAATATGGAAAAAATATTAGATGTTCAGAATTTACAAGTATCGTTTAATACATATGCCGGAGAAGTAAAAGCAGTTCGCGGCGTCAGCTTTGAGCTGAACGCAGGTGAAACACTTGCATTTGTAGGAGAATCCGGATGTGGTAAGACGGTTACAGCAAAAGCAATTATGCGT
>CAUCYJ010000037.1:0-15155 GCA_958446945.1 uncultured Lachnospiraceae bacterium
AGCAGCGTTCCAAACGTCAAAATTCCAAAAATCTTGACTTTTCTTCGAAGTTCCATGTTTACTCTTCTCCTGTAACTATATAAATTTTTCAGCAGATTTTCCATCTGCAAATTCCTTTAAATTGTACTCCTTATATACTTATAAGTCAATGAATTACAGACATGTATAATTGTATGCAATCTTATCTTTTTTCTTCAAAATACTTCTAATCTTCTTGTAAATATATTTGAAACGAAGTAAAATATAGCATAGTGTTTACAAAAAGGAAGAGAGGATATACTCATGAAAAAAGTTGATTTATTAAACGGACCGATAACTGCTTCTCTCGCCCGGCTTGCATTTCCGATTATGGGCACCTCCTTTATACAAATGGCGTACAATCTAACTGATATGGTCTGGATTGGAGGCATCGGAAGCGGCGCAGTTGCCGCAGTTGGAGCTGCCGGTATGTTTACATGGCTTTTTAATGGCACAATCACGGTTCCAAAGATTGGCGGGCAGATTAAAGTCGCTCATGCGCTTGGAGCTGGAGAAACAGAACATGCAGTTCAATATGCCAAAGGGGATCTGCAGATCGGCATTTTCTTTAGTATTTTATTTGGAATCATCAGTGTCTTATTTGCCGAACCACTCATCAGTTTTTACAAACTAAATGACCCTGCGGTAATTGCAGATGCAAAGGCCTATCTTATGATAACAGGCGGACTTGTTATCTTTAATTTTCTAAATCAGATCTTTACCGGACTGATGACTGCTCTTGGAAGCAGTATTGTTACCTTTCGCTCCACAACAGTCGGGCTGGTGATCAATATCATTCTTGATCCCCTGCTGATCTACGGAGTCGGACCTCTCCCTAAACTTGGAGTTGCCGGAGCTGCAATTGCAACTGTCTTCGCACAGATTATTGTATTTCTTATGTATATAAGAGCGCTCTCCTCAGAGTCTTTGCTCTTCTCAAATATGCATCTGCTCAAACCGGCATCTATGTCCCATATCATAGAGATGGTAAAGCTCGGTCTTCCTGTAGGTCTTCAGAGTATGCTCTTTTCTATGATTTCCATGACCATCGCCCGTATCGTGGCAGACTATGGAGCAGCCGCCGTAGCTGTACAAAAAGTTGGAGCACAGATTGAAAGTATTGCCTGGATGACTGCCGAAGGATTCGGCTCTGCGGTCAATTCCTTTATTGCCCAAAATCACGGCGCCGGTAAAAAAGAACGTATCCGCAAGGGCTATTTTACTGCTATGACGATCATGCTTCTCTGGGGAACATTCACAAGCGTTGTACTTTTTGTCTTTCCGGAACAGCTTATGCAAATCTTCATTCATGAAGCAGATGTTGTGCCGATTGGAGTAGACTATCTGAAAATACTTGCTGTTTCCGAAGTATTTGCATGCCTGGAAATGACTGCTGCAGGAGCTTTCCAAGGACTTGGAAAATCTATCTTCTCCTCGCTCATCATTATTATTTTTACTGCGCTTCGAATTCCTATGGCATTAGCGCTTTCCGCTACTGCTCTTGGATTAAATGGTGTCTGGTGGAGTATTTCAATTTCCAGCATTATCCGCGGACTTCTTCTTCCTGCTGCATTTGGCTATGTTCTTCATCACTATATGAAATCTGCAACAAACAATAAATTCATTTAAAACTTTAACTGGATTTTTGTGACAGCTCTTCGCTGCAATAAAATTGAATCACATGGTACATACTAATTCCGAAAAGGAGGAATCAGTATGTACCATTTTTTACCGATAAAAGATATTTTTGCCCGGGAAATTCTTGACTCCCGCGGCAATCCTACGATTGAAGTAGATGTACTTGCCGGAAATGATATTCTCGGACGCGCAGCCGTTCCATCCGGCGCTTCTACAGGACAATTTGAAGCAGTTGAACTGCGGGACGGTGAAAATCGTTACCGTGGTCTTGGTGTACTCCGTGCCGTCGATCACGTCAATTGCGATATTGCAGATGCCCTGGTTGGCATGAATGTTTTCGATCAGAGACAGATTGACGCGCTTCTTCTTCGCCGAGACGGAACTGACAACAAAAGTAATCTTGGTGCCAATGCCATGCTCGGTGTCTCTCTTGCCTGTGCAAGAGCTGCCGCCCAGGCAATAAAACTTCCGCTTTATCGTTATCTTGGCGGAATCAATGCCCATCGGCTTCCTGTTCCAATGATGAACATTTTAAACGGCGGACGTCACGCAGATAATAATATTGATTTTCAGGAATTTATGATCATGCCGACAAAAGCCTGTTCGTTTCATGAATCTCTTCGCATCGGCTCTGAAATTTACCATACGCTGCGAAATCTCTTAAAAGAACAAAATCTTTCTACTGCTGTTGGCGACGAGGGCGGATTTGCTCCGGAACTCTCCAATGCAAAAGCCGTGCTCTCTGTCATAACAGAAGCAATTCGGCGTGCCGGATACCAACCAAAAGAAGACATCGTAATTGCACTTGATGCAGCGGCCAGTGAACTCTATGACACTTCCTTTCACAAATATATATTTGAAGGAGAAGGGCGTGCAAGCAACACCAAGATACTTCGCTCTTCCGAAGAAATGATTGAATATTATGAAGAACTTATAAATGAATTCCCTATTGCTTCTATTGAAGATCCTCTGGATGAAGAAGACTGGGATGGATGGGAACTGCTCACGACACGACTTGGAAATGATGTACAGCTTGTCGGTGACGACCTCTTCGCTACTAACCGCAAACGTCTGGAACTCGGAATCGGCCGTGGTACAGCCAACGCAATTCTAATTAAGGTCAACCAAATTGGAACTCTAACGGAGGCAGTCGATGCCATTGAAACTGCCCGTTCCCACGGCTACAAAGCGATCATCTCTCACCGCTCCGGTGAAACAGAAGATACGTTTATTTCCGATCTTTCCGTCGCATTTAATACCGGGCAGATAAAAACTGGTGCTCCATGCCGTTCTGAACGCACTGCAAAATATAATCGCCTTCTCCGCATCGAAGAAGAACTTGACTCTGCATCAGTATATGATGATCCATTTTTCTGGAAATATGAATAGATAAAATCCGGCAGCTGCTTATTGCCAGCTGCCGGACACTCTAAAACTTCGCTTCTATAGAACGGTATCTGCAATTTATTCTATTACAAGACCTTCTTCTTTCATAACATCAATGATTTGATGCACAAATTTCTCACACAGTTCATCTGTCCCTGCCTCTACCATAACACGCAGCAGCGGTTCTGTTCCGCTCTCTCTTACAAGAATACGGCCTTCCTGTCCAAGGGCTTCTTCAACATTCTCAATTGCTTTTACAACAGCCGGATGTGTTTTTGCTGCCGTCTTATCAGACACACGCACATTTTTCAGCAACTGCGGATAAATCTTTACCTCTTCTGTCAGCTTTCCAAGACTCTGTTTCTTCTCAAGAACTGCCTCCATGATCATCAGGGAAGTAAGGATTCCATCTCCTGTTGTTGCATGTTTGCTAAAAATGATGTGTCCGGACTGCTCTCCACCGAGTGAGTAGTTATTCTGAGACATATTCTCATACACATATTTGTCTCCTACCTTTGTCTTCTCATAAGCAATTCCTGCCTTATCAAATGCTTTATACAGACCGAGGTTAGACATGACTGTTGTCACTACCGTATCGTGGTTCAGTCTTCCCTGTTCTTTCAGATATTTACCACATACATAAAGAATCAGATCTCCATCCACAACATTTCCATTCTCATCTACCGCAATACAGCGATCCGCATCTCCATCAAATGCAAATCCAATATCTAGATTTTTTTCTTTCACAAATGCCTGGAGCTGTTCAATATGGGTAGATCCGCAATTCGTATTAATATTAATTCCGTCCGGCTCATTACTGATGACATAAGTTTTCGCTCCCAGAGCATCATAAACACTCTTTGCAATAGATGATGCACTTCCATTTGCACAATCAAGTCCCACTCGTTTCCCTTTAAAGGATCTTGTCGCCAAAGAAATCAACTGTCCGATATATCGATTACGGCCTGCCGAATAATCTACCGTTCTTCCGATTTCTCCCCGTACGGCAAGCGGAAGTTCTTCTATCTCTCCATCTAAATAAGCCTCAATCTTCTTTTCAATCTCTGCTTCAATTTTCTGTCCCTGACCATTAATCAGCTTAATACCATTATCATAATATGGGTTATGGCTTGCAGAAATCATGATACCGCAGTCAAAGTTTTCTGTTCGTGTTACATAAGATACGCTCGGTGTTGTCGTTACATGAAGAAGATATGCGTCTGCTCCTGAAGCCGTCAGTCCTGATGCCAGTGCATATTCAAACATATAACTGCTTCTTCGTGTATCCTTTCCTATTACAATCTGCGCCTTATGCTCCTGTCCGAAATACCATCCAAGATACCGTCCAATCTTAAATGCATGCTCCACTGTCAGTACTTTGTTGGCTTCCCCGCGAAATCCGTCTGTTCCAAAATATTTCCCCATAATGCTGTCCTCCAGTATGTTCTATTTGAATTATTGTCCGTTTTTTTTGCACAATTATCTTTTTTCTATTATATTCTTTTTGATGCAAAAATCAACCTCAAAAATCAATTTTTGTAATTATTTCCAAAAAATCAATTCCTTTTTGAATATTTCCACCCAATTATCCTATCCATACTATTTTTTGCTTTTTTAATGTTATCCTGTACACTAACTCTTATGCATCATATTTTGTATTTTCCCGGAAACTTCAGCTCTTCCGCCAGTTTATTTGTCTCTACAATAAAAATTGGATTCGTAAGTTCATAATCGCTAATCTTAACACGAAACCATTGGTCCGGTTTTGTAAAAATTCCTGTCACTTCGTATTTTATCGCTGTTACAAGAAGCCCATACGCAGCAATCATCCGGTAACGGTTCGTCTGCTGCCCCTTTCTCCAACTGCGAAACTCCTGCTGCAATACTTCCGCCGCTGCAATGGCTCGTCGAGACGCATAACCGTTTACAAGATTCATCAATTTATCAAAATCCTCTTCCAAAAGGCTTCCTTCCTGAGAACTCAAAAGTCGGTCAAGAAAATTCAAAAGTGCCTGTGGAAGCGGCATCAAAAACTGTGTATATGCTTCTTTTTTCTGTCTGTTCACTATTATTTCCTCCTTCTTTCAGTACACAATTCTATACTCTTTTCATTGTATCATTGCTCCTTCTTTCTCTTCCACCTTCACTGTTCGCTTTCTTTCGACAGGATTTTTCGGCATTCCTTAATTCTTTCCACACAAAAAGCCCCGGAGCAGCAGTATGCAAAACTGCTGCCTCTCCGGGGCCGGTCTTTTTTAATGATGGAATAAACGAATTCCTGTAAATGCCATTGCCATCTGATATTTATTACATGTCTCAATTACATTGTCATCACGGACAGATCCGCCCGGCTGCGCAATGTACTTCACACCGCTCTTATGCGCCCGCTCGATATTATCGCCAAACGGGAAAAATGCGTCTGAGCCAAGTGAAACATCCTGCATCTTATCAAGCCATGCACGCTTCTCTTCTCTTGTAAATACTTCCGGTTTTACTTTGAAAATATTTTCCCATGCGCCATCTGCCAGTACATCCATATAATCTTCACCAATGTAAAGGTCAATTGCGTTATCACGGTCTGCACGACCAATCTTGTCTACAAACTCAAGCCCTAATACCTGTGGACTCTGACGAAGCCACCAGTTATCTGCTTTTGTTCCTGCAAGGCGTGTACAATGAATACGGGACTGCTGTCCGGCGCCAATACCGATTGCCTGTCCGTCTTTTGCATAGCATACAGAGTTTGACTGTGTATATTTTAATGTAATCATAGCGATTGCAAGATCAATCTTTGCCTGCTCTGTCAATTCTTTATTTTCTGTAACAACATTTGCGAATAATTCTTCATCGATCTTCAGTTCATTTCTTCCCTGCTCAAATGTGATACCGAACACATCTTTATGTTCGATCGGAGCCGGTACATAGTCCGGATCAATCTGAATAATATTGTAATTGCCTTTTTTCTTTGCTTTTAAGATTTCAAGCGCCTCCGGCTCATATCCCGGCGCAATCACACCGTCAGAAACTTCGCGCTTAATAATCTTTGCTGTAGAAACATCACACACATCAGAAAGTGAAATAAAATCTCCGAAAGAAGACATTCTGTCAGCGCCTCTTGCTCTCGCATAAGCACATGCAAGCGGAGAAAGTTCTCCAAGATCATCTACCCAGTAAATTTTAGCTAATGTCTCACTCAGCGGCAGACCAACTGCTGCTCCCGCCGGAGATACATGCTTGAAAGAAGTTGCAGCCGGAAGTCCTGTTGCTTTCTTCAATTCTTTTACAAGCTGCCATCCATTAAATGCATCCATAAAGTTAATATATCCCGGTCTTCCGTTTAATACCTGAATCGGAAGTTCACGTCCGTCAGACATAAAAATCTTTGACGGCTTCTGATTTGGGTTACATCCATATTTTAATTCTAATTCTTTCATGATTTCAGACTCCTTTGTGATTCTCTATTGATCTATTTATTTTTATTTACGATTCTTGTCTCGTAAGTTCCTGTCTCAATATCAATATAGCGCACAAATAAAGACACCTTATTATCTTCATTGAGGCTGTTCCATAATGTCTCTGTAAATCCATCGATTTCATCCGGAACTGCAATCAGCTTCGGTTCTCCCTCAAAGCTTGGAAGCGGATTTCCGTCACATTTGTATGTGTGGATAAAATGTCCCTCTCCTGCTTTTGGATTCTCATAAGCAAATGTATAGCGGTTGCATCCATCCGGACATCCGTTATTGCTCTTTAAAATTGACATTGCATAGTTATATTTTCCATTCTCAATATGCATAATCCCTGAAATACGAGGTGTATAGTTCGGGGCATCCGGTTCAAATTCTCTTGTACGCAAAGACTGTTCAAATGTAAGCTGTTTGTCCATTCCTTCATAAATCGTATCCGTCTGATCTCCATTCGTCACGATTGTCTTATTGCCAAGTACTCTGACCGGTGCATAAATGATCAGACTTGGATCTGTCAGTTTTGATTCATCAAATGCCTGTGTGCGGATTCCTGCACCTTCTTCTACAAAAACACGATTTCTGCTGTTTTCACTTCTTCCCATGATAAAATATGCTGTCACTGCCTTCTTGCCGTCAGCACTTTTACCAATGATGATTCCTCTTCCCGGATAGGAATTTTCCTGTAATTCTTTTTCAATTGAAAGCATTTCCATGAGTGTTTCTCCTTTGACATCTCTTTTCTCATACATTAACAGTAACAAATCGTCTGAATTCCCCGACCGTCTCTCCTGTGAAAATAAAAAACGCCTGGGACGCAAACTATTTGCAGCCCAGACGGTCGGCATCTTTCCCTTATACTTCCTGTGGTCAATTCCACTTCCGTCAGTCATATAAGTAAGCTTAGTGTAGCATCGGACGGGAAAAATGTCAACCTGCCTGAACACAAATTTCTTTTTTAATCAGATTTCATCTAAATTTGATTTTTTATAAATTTTTTTATAAAACTTCTTTATAAGAAGCCCTTTTCTCCAGCGCCTCTGTAAGCTCTGCCATGCGGCTCACATCTCCGATCAGAATGACACCGCAAAGACGATTATTCAAGAAATACAGCTTCTGATAATGTTTCTTGCCCATATCCTTAAATTCTACTGTCTTATAGATCAGGTTCGGATTCTTTCCGTTATCTCCTGCTGCAAACAACGCTGTCTTCATGCCGTGGAAGCTAAGTCCGGAAGATACTTCCTGATAAACCAGTTCATCTCCTGACGCATTGGCGCCTGCGATTCTTCCCTGTTCACTTGCCTCCGGCCAAATTGCATAATTGATTCCTTCAAATTCTGCACAGTCTCCACACGCATAAATGTCTGCAGCGCTTGTCTCCATCCGTTCATTTACTACAACAGCTTTTTCTGTCTTCACGCCTGATTTCTCTATCACAGCTGTATTTGCTCTTACGCCTGCAGAAATAATCACAAGTTCTGCCGGGAACTCTCTTCCATCGGCAAGATGTACAGAAGATACCCTATTTTCTCCTGTAAATTCCACCACCTGTACACCTGTGTGAATATCTATTCCCTGCTCTTTTGCAATCTTTTTCAGAAGTTCTGCTGCCGGTTCATCCAGCTGCCTTCCCATAAGCATCGGAGCTGCTTCCAATACCGTTACGTCACATTTAGATTTTTTCAATTCCCAGGCAGCCTCAAGTCCCAGCACACCGCCACCGATCACAATGACATGCTTCACGGATGGAAGCATTGTTTCAATCTCTTTTACATCTTTCAGACCGCGAATAGCAACAACACCTTTCTTCCCGGCTCCATTGATCGGCGGAACAAAGCATCTTGCTCCTGCTGCATAGATCAACTTTGTATAAAGGAACTGACTTCCATCCTCCAGAATTACGGTATGTGTCTCCGGCTGAATTTCTGTCACTTCTTTGCCAAGTACAAGCTGAATATGATTTTCTTCGTACCAGGATGCATCCTGCACTGCAATCTGCTCTTCATCCAACTCTGCCATAATGGATTTTGTCAGCATCGGACGATTATAAGTACGGTACTGTTCCTCTGAAATCATCACGATATCACCTGTCTTGTCCCGTTCCCGGATTGCCGCAGCCGCCTGTAATCCCGCGATTCCATTTCCAAGAATTACATAGCAGTTCTTTGTATCATTGCGGAATGTATTCTCTTCTACCTCTACTGAAACAAAATTTTCCTTGCCAACACCACATACCGGGCACACTTCGATAGATGAATCAAAAATTTCTCCGCAGACAAGGCATTTTACAAGCGTTCTTGTACCTGATTTCTTTCTTGGATTTTCTTTTTTCTGAAGCAGGCATCCGAAATTATATCCATAATCAAAAGCATCCATAAGATTCTCTTCACCTGGTTTAAATTTCACCCGGAACCCTTCTGTCACATTCATTCGAAGCTGTTTCAAGCGTTCCACAATATGAGGAACTCCTTCTCCGCTCCAACCGTAGCTTCCAAACGCGCTCGCCAGTTTACCGCCATGCGTTCCTGCAAAGATAGATGTTGTCAGATCCCAGATTGGTTTCAGCGCCTCTCCGACAATCGTCGGTGTACCAAATAAAATACCATCTGCAAATCCAAGTTCTTCCAACACTTTTGCCTGATCTGCCTCTACCATATCATAACTTCTTACGTCAATCTCTCCACTGGCTTTGATTCCCTCTTCAATTTTCTCTGCCAGCATTTTTGTGTAGCCATATGCACTTACATACGGAATAATAACTGTTTTCTTTGGATTCGGATTTACAACTGTACACCATTCCTCATAAATATCAAGCAGCTCCGGAATATGGCTGTCAAGTACCGGTCCATGTCCGGTACAGATCATTGTTACATCCAATTCACGCACCCGTGCAAGCGCTTTTAACATAAATGGTTTAAACGGCCCGATGATACAGTCAAAATAGTATTTTGTTGCACGCATATATCCTTCTTCATCTGTCACTTTACTTCTCAGCACATCATGGAAACCGTAGTGAGAACCAAAGGAATCACACGTAACAAGAATCTGCTCTTCTTCTATATAAGTATACATTGTATCCGGCCAGTGAAGATTCGGTACACACAGAAATCTCAGTGTCTTATCCCCAATCTTTAATTCCTGGTTATCTTTGACAATAATCGATGTAAATTCTCCATTCACAATTTCTTTTAAGAAATTAATCGCACATCCGGTTCCGATAATCTTCAATCCCGGATTGATTTCCAAAAGACGCTCTACACTTCCGGCGTGATCCGGTTCTGTATGATTGACAACAATGTAATCAATCTGATCGATCTCCGTAATCTCCTTTAATTTCTCCAGATACTCATCAAAGAATTTTGCCTTTGCCGTCTCAAATAAAATTGTTTTATCACCGGCTTTTAATACATATGAATTGTAAGAAGTACCAAATTCGGTATACATAATAATATCAAATACTCGCAGTGTATCATCTACAATTCCTGTCCAGTAAAAATTTTTTCTTAATTCTAAGCTTCTCATACGATTCCTCCTATTCGCTGTATCTTATAATGCTGTTTATTATGAGTAGTGTAACCACTCTTGTCAATATAAACTCTTATTGCACTCCATTCTTCTCACAAATATCTTTCAGGCAGCATTTATCGCAATAAGGTTTTGTCCGTGCTGTGCAAACTGCCCTCCCATGATATACAAGCCGATGACAAAAGTCACTTCCTTCTTCCGGCGGAACAATTTTCCAAAGCGCCATCTCTACTTTCTTTGGTTCTTTTATCTGATCTACCAGTCCGATGCGGTTTACAAGCCGTATACAGTGTGTATCTGTCACAATGGCCGGCTTGTGGAACACATCTCCCATAATCAGATTGGCGCTCTTTCTTCCCACACCCGGAAGCTTCATCAGATCATCAAACTGATCCGGGATCTTTCCCCCAAAATCATCTCGCAGCATCCTCATACATGCACTAATATCCCGTGCCTTACTCTTTCCAAGTCCACATGGTTTTACAATCGCTTCAATCTCTTCCGGTGACGCATCAGCCAATGCCTCAACAGACGGATACTTGGCAAATAATTTTTCTACAATAATATTTACCCGTTCGTCTGTGCACTGGGCAGCAAGCCTTACACTAACAAGCAGCTTCCACGCCTCATCATAATCAAGCGTACAGTCTGCATCCGGATATTCTTCTGCCAAACGCCGGATCACTTCTAATGTTTTCTCCTGTAATGTCATATATTTTCTCCTGTTGTTTCCTTAATATAAATAGAATCTTCAAATACACAATCCTATACATTGATGGTATACTGTTTTTCCTGGAAAAGCAAGCCTGTTCTTCTATCAAATTCATTCATTTTTCCCGCCACAATTTGTATGCTTCATGGTATAATAGGAATAAATGAACTGAAAGGAGTTTTACTCAATTATGAAAGTATTTATCAGTGCTGATATCGAAGGAACCGCATTTACTATGAACTGGCCAGCTACCAACATCGGCGGTCATGATTACGAAAGAAGCCGTCAGGAAATGACCGAAGAAGTTCTTGCCGCAGCAGAAGGCGCCCACGCTGCCGGAGCTGACCTTGTAGTCATCAAAGACGCCCACGCTTCTGCTACCAATATTTATGCAGAACAGATGCCGGAGTATGTACAGCTGATCCGCGGCTGGAGCCGGGAACCACGAAAAATGATTGAAGGACTTGACGAGACTTTTGACGCAGCATTTTTTATAGGTTACCACAGCGCCGCCGGACTAGATGGCAATGTACTGAGCCACACAATTAACGGCTCCGTCATTCACTCTATCCGCGTAAACGGCACACCTGCTTCAGAATTTATGATCTATAGTATGCTTGCTTCCTACTATGGCGTTCCAAGTGTACTCCTGACCGGTGATAAAGCGCTTTGTGAATTTGGCAAAGAATTTTGCCCGGATCTGACAACGGTTGCCGTCAAGGAAGATGTTGGGGGCCGCTCCCAGTCACTGAGTCCAGCCCTTGTGAAGCGCCGCATCCGCGAAGCAGCTACTCAGGCTCTTCAAGGAAATCTAAAACAATGTCTGATTGATCTCCCGGAATACTTTGAAGTCGAAGTAACTTACAGGGATCACAATATTGCCTATTCCAGAAGTTTCTATCCGGGCGCTTCTCTGATCAACCCGACTACCGTAGGTTTTGCATCAGATGACTGGTATGAAGTGAACCGTTTTCTTCTGTTTGTAATCTAACAGTCCCAAACGCATTTTGACTAAAAAGATGCTTTTTAGTCTTTTATTCGCATTTTTTTGGTCAAAATGCACAAATATGAATTTTACTCTTTCCTTTTTGGCTTTTTTCGCTATAATGTATGATAGCGAGAAAAAAGTCAACTTACAGAAACTTGATTTTTTTATGAAAATATAAGGAGGATTCACGTATGTCACAGAGAACAGACATTCACAAAGTACTTATCATTGGCTCCGGTCCAATCATTATCGGACAGGCCTGCGAATTTGATTATTCCGGAACACAGGCATGTAAAGCCCTTCGTAAACTGGGGTATGAAATCGTATTAGTAAACTCCAACCCTGCAACTATTATGACAGACCCTGAAACAGCAGACGTTACTTATATTGAACCATTAAATGTAGAGCGTCTCGAACAGATTATTGCTAAAGAACGTCCGGATGCCCTGCTCCCGAATCTTGGAGGACAGTCTGGGCTTAATCTTTGTTCAGAACTTGCTGCAGCAGGTGTTTTAGATAAATATAATATACAGGTAATCGGTGTTCAGGTAGACGCTATTGAGCGTGGAGAAGACCGTATCGAATTTAAGAAAGCAATGGACAAGCTTGGTGTAGAAATGGCACGAAGCGAAGTTGCCTATTCTGTAGAAGAGGCTTTAAAGATTGCTGATGAACTTGGTTATCCGGTTGTTCTTCGTCCTGCTTACACAATGGGCGGTGCCGGCGGCGGACTTGTATATAATAAGGAAGAGTTAAAAACAGTCTGTGCCAGAGGTCTTCAGGCCAGCCTTGTCGGACAGGTTCTTGTAGAGGAATCCATTCTCGGATGGGAAGAACTTGAACTTGAAGTTGTTCGTGACAAAGACAATAATATCATTACTGTCTGCTTTATCGAAAATATCGACCCTCTTGGTGTTCACACAGGGGATTCTTTTTGTTCTGCACCAATGCTTACTATTTCAGAAGAGGTTCAGAAACGTCTTCAGGAAAAATCTTATAAAATCGTTGAGTCTGTTCAGGTCATTGGCGGTACAAACGTTCAGTGGGCACATGATCCAAAGACAGACCGTGATATCGTAATCGAAATCAACCCTCGTACATCCCGTTCTTCTGCTCTTGCATCAAAAGCGACCGGATTCCCAATCGCACTTGTATCCGCTATGCTTGCAACAGGTCTGACTTTAAAAGACATTCCTTGCGGAAAATACGGCACACTTGATAAATATGTTCCGGACGGAGACTATGTTGTAATCAAGTTCGCACGTTGGGCATTCGAAAAATTCAAAGGCGTTGAAGACAAACTTGGTACTCAGATGAGAGCTGTCGGTGAAGTTATGAGTATTGGTAAAACATATAAAGAAGCATTCCAGAAAGCAATCCGCAGTCTTGAAACAGGTCGCTACGGTCTTGGAAATGCAAAAGATTTCCGTCAAAAGACAAAAGAACAGCTTCTGAAAATGCTCATTACACCATCAAGTGAACGTCACTTCATCATGTATGAGGCGCTTCGCAAAGGTGCAACTGTAGAAGAGCTTCACGAAATCACAAAAGTAAAAGCTTACTTCATTGAGCAGATGAAAGAACTGGTAGAAGAAGAAACTGCATTAGAAGCACACAAAGGCAGCCTGCCGTCTGACGAAATGCTCATTGCTGCTAAGAAAGACGGTTTCTCAGACAAATATTTAAGCCAGGTACTGGAGATTCCGGAAGAAGAAATCCGCAATCACCGTATTGAAATCGGCGTAGAAGAAGCATGGGAAGGCGTACATGTAAGCGGTACAGAAGACAGCGCATACTACTACTCTACTTACAATGCAGAAGATAAAAATCCTGTCAAGACAGATAAACCAAAAATCATGATTCTTGGCGGCGGACCAAACCGTATCGGACAGGGTATCGAATTCGACTACTGCTGCGTACACGCTTCTATGGCGCTCAAGAAACTCGGTTTTGAAACAATCATCGTAAACTGCAATCCGGAAACCGTTTCCACAGATTACGATACTTCTGATAAATTGTATTTCGAGCCACTGACATTAGAAGATGTATTAAGTATTTACAAGAAAGAAAAACCTCTTGGTGTAATCGCTCAGTTCGGTGGACAGACACCATTAAACCTTGCTGCAGAACTTGAGAAAAATGGCGTAAATATTCTTGGAACTTCTCCATCTGTCATTGACCTTGCTGAAGACCGTGACCTCTTCCGTGAAATGATGGAAAAACTGGAAATCCCGATGCCGGAGTCAGGAATGGCTACTACAGTAGAAGAAGCTCTTGAAATCGCTTCTAAGATTGGATATCCGGTTATGGTTCGTCCTTCCTACGTTCTTGGCGGACGCGGAATGGAAGTCGTATACGACGATGACGCTATGGTAAACTACATGAAAGCTGCTGTTGGTGTGACACCGGATCGTCCGATCCTGATTGACCGTTTCTTAAATCACGCATTAGAGTGTGAGGCAGATGCCATCAGCGATGGAACTCACGCATTTGTTCCTGCGGTTATGGAACACATTGAGCTTGCCGGTGTACATTCCGGAGACTCTGCATGTATCATTCCATCTGCGCATATTTCTGAAGAAAATGTAAAAACAATTAAAGAATATACAAAGAAAATTGCCGAAGAAATGCATGTCAAAGGACTTATGAATATGCAGTACGCAATCGAAAACGGAAAGGTATATGTACTTGAAGCAAATCCTCGTGCATCCCGTACAGTACCGCTTGTTTCCAAAGTATGCAACATTCGCATGGTACCGATTGCAACCGATATCATTACTTCTGAGCTAACAGGCCGCCCATCACCGGTACCGTCTCTGAAAGAACAGGTGATTCCATATTACGGTGTGAAAGAAGCTGTCTTCCCATTCAACATGTTCCAGGAAGTAGACCCGGTACTTGGACCGGAAATGCGCTCTACCGGTGAAGTATTAGGATTATCTCCTTCTTACGGTGAAGCATTCTTCAAAGCACAAGAAGCAACACAGTCCAAGCTGCCGCTTGGCGGAACTGTTCTGATTTCTGTAAACCGCAAAGACAAGGCAGAAGTTGTGGAAGTTGCAAAGAAATTTGCAGATAATGGCTTCAAGATCGTAGCAACAGAAGGTACTTGCGAACTGATCCGTTCTGCCGGAATCGAAGCAGAGCGAGTTCTGAAGTTAACAGAAGGACGTCCGAACATCCTTGACTTGATTACAAATAACAAAATTCAGCTGATCATCAACTCTCCTGTCGGAAAAGACAGCGTCAACGATGACAGTTACCTGAGAAAAGCTGCAATCAAAGCAAAAGTTCCTTACATGACAACAATCGCTGCCGCAAAAGCAACTGCAAGCGGAATCCATCACGTACTGAAACACGGCGATGAAGATGTCAAATCTCTTCAGGAACTGCACAGCGAAATTCATGACAAATAAATCGC